>JAYSOP010000446.1:0-2669 GCA_043722905.1 Chryseolinea sp. | reverse complement strand
AAACCTTTAAGTAGTAAACCTCTGCCTCCGGATAATTAAAGGTTTTGCGATAACATTCCGCCAACTTATAGTCAATGGAAGGATCCGCCACATTAAAATGTAAAGCATCGGTATAAAATTGTATCGCGAGATTGTACTGCTCTTCCTGAAAATATCGGTTCCCTTCCGCCACAGATTCTTCATAGTAGCCATTATCCTGGCCGTATGTGATCAACGGCAGCATGATTAAAATCCCGGTAAGCGTTAGAAAGCTTTTCATGTTCTTAGTCAGTTGTCACCATTATTTCGGATACCCGCAATAATTTCTCTTACCCCAACTCCACACACCTCGTACCTTATATCCCTATACCCTTATATCCTTATGTCCCCATCCCCCTAAAGCAATGGAGAAGAAAACTTCTTCAACTCCTTCATGATACTGATCTTATAGGCGAAGGATATTTCCCAGGCATTAGCACCCTGAAAACTGCGGTCTAAGGATGAATTATTCGCATCATAGCTGAATCCGAAATTCCAGGCTGGCGTCATAATTCCTGTTGTCATGATAAAACTATCTTTAACCCTGTACCAGGCACCCAAACTCACTTTCACCGAAGAGACAGATTTAGAAATTATGTCTGATATGGAATATGCTGCATACGCACCCACATTCATTTGCAATGTGTTCTGATATTGAATGAGATAGTTTGGCGAAATTTCAAGACCATTGCGGAAACTTTGCAGCATACCTCCATGGAGTTTGAACAGCGTGGCCGAAACCGCCTTTGAATCCTGATAAAATCCTCGTGGCCGGTTTAAATTTGAAATGGCAAGACCCTGATAAAACATTTTCATGGGTTTGTAGTTCTGATCAATTACGAGACGCCATATTAAGCCGGCGTTGATCACGGGTGACGTTATACGGTTAGCGATCAGATTTTCTCCCGCCAGAGATCTGTCATATCCAATGACCGAGGAATATTGTGAGGACCACTGCAGATTATCCATATTGATATGTCTTTGTACAAATCCGAATTGCAGCGCTGTTGATATGATGTGTTTCCCTGTTCTGTTGAGGTGGAAATTATAGCTGGAGGCAACGGAGACCCCATGAGAAACAAATTCGCGATTGGGACCTGCCTCGTCCGAAAACGCAGAGGCGCCAAAACCGCCGAGGTGCTTGCTGCGTACGCCTTGTTGAATGATGGGGTGAATGGCGCTGAACTGAAAAGTTTTAAAGGGTAGACTTACGCCTGCCCATTGGGTGCGGTAATTCATTCCCAGCACAACATCCTTTTCCAATCCAGACAAGGCAGGATTCAGATACAGGCCGGTGGAATAGAACTGTGAAAAAACAGGATCCTGTGCCTGGATATTATGATAGCCAAGAACTAGCAGCGGAATTATTATGATGTAGTTCTTCATTTAATAGAGGATAGAGATGACGCCTTTTTTTTCTAACCTTTTTCCTTTTTTATCGTATGCAATGAGCCTGTATGGATATGGACCACTTATCAGATGATCACCATTCAGGCCGCGTCCGTCCCAACCGTTGGTTTTCATGCTTTCAAGAGAACTATTTTCATACATCAGAGAACCCCATCGGTTAAAAACTTCAAAATGAAAATTTTCGTCGTCGAGCCGGTCACCAAATATTTTGACTTTTTGGTTTTCAATGTTTGAGGCATTTGGAGATAATGCGTTTGAAAAATAGAAATCGGATTCTGCCCAGTCTTCAGAAATTTCGCCGAGCATGATAATGGGCGCTGTCACAAGGGTGCGCGTACGGAGCTGATCCCTTTCCTGGGAATGTTCTACATCATCGATAGAATAAAACGGTGCCTTCCAGTCACTGCCTGCCACCATGATCATTTTGTTTATGTCAATGAAGTGTGAGGGATCAAATTCAAGTGCCACGGCGGAACCGCCAAATTGACCCGCGATATCTTTGCGCTGCCAGTACAACCCGTTTTTGACGATGGTATTTTCCAGCGTTATAACAGGGGCATTTTCAAAAGCTTCCACTGAATATTTTGCTGTGATCCCCTTCACATCCAAAAATTCGATCGGGGCATAAGTTCCATTTTTACCTAGCGGGAAAAACTTGTATCCAGTCCCTTCTACTGCCAGTGCACCTTCAACGTAACTTTCTTTGGAACCACCATAAACGATTGCCTTTTCATTCAGGCTGAGTTCATTCTTTTCGGGAACCTCAAGAATACCCTGTATGAGATGCAGTTCATTCGTAATACTTAGCGATCCTCTAATGAATTTGGTACCCCATCCCTTTACTAACAATTTTTGAAGTCTGTCATTGTGGGTAATTCGTTGGGGAGTATTTCCATAAACTTCCAGGGCCCCTTTTCCCCTGTATATTCCCTGATTGGTCCAATCCTGAGAGACCCCAATGAGCCCGTCATTTATCAATAGTCCGGAGTTATCGATTTCCCCGTCAACATATATGTTAACTTCGTTTATGTAGAGGTTCGATTGGTTGTAAAGGCCCTGACCCCAGGAGGAATAATGGATAGCTAACACGGCTACATGTAATAGAAACCTGTGGGGTGACATATGACCGGATAAAGTCTGGAGAATTTTTTTCATTCCTGATATTTTATCTTCACGCTATATAACCTTTGTTTTGCGTTCGCAGGTTCATCGATGATCTCGTCATTAGTGATGTCGAAAAT
>JAYSOP010000445.1:0-2107 GCA_043722905.1 Chryseolinea sp. | reverse complement strand
CGTTGTTTGTTCCAATGGTTTTTCGTATCTTATATTAATTCCCTGTGCATTTATCGGTTCCTTAAAAAAAGGTATTTTCAGCCAATAATACCTGAGCTGGCGTTTAATTAATAGGCTATCTGACCTTGATTAATCGCCCTCTCACTTCCTCCAAATTACGCACGTATCGGTAAAAAGACCGGTCAGGATAATACTCCATAAGCTGACGATTGGTCTCCGGTAGTTCCAGGGCATAAATGACTTCATTACTAAAACTGGCGTTATTCCGCGTCAGATCATCGGCAGGCATAGGCCTTATCGGACTGGTAGGAGAAGCCACGAAGACAACCGCATTCCTGATCTTTTGCTCGTCGACGAGTTTGTATAAATCCTGACGCTCAATGACAATCCGGTTTTCACGGTAAGCTATAAAGGGCAGCTTAACCATAGCGTAGATCAGGCTTGCACATAATAAACCAACCGCCCATCTCTCTCTCGTTTGTAACACTTTATTAACGATGAAAACAATCAGAAAGGGTAAGGCCTCGAATAAGAATCGGGGGCCATACTGGTTGCCACCAATTTCATAATAGAAAAAATAGCCCACGGCGAGCAGAAAAAAAGTATAGTCCTCAGGACGAATAAGCCGATCGGCTGCGGATTTGATTTTCTGCCATAAAAAAAGAATGTATAAAATGAGTAAGCCCGGCGAGCTCCAATATAAAAACATCAGAATCCAGCGGATGAGGTGCTCAATCCCTTTCCGAAAAGTATGTCCCTTAACAAAACCAAGTTGCTCTTCGCTATAAGCCCAGACCGTGACGGGTAAAAGCGCATTACCAGTAATGGAAAAGTTATACCAAAAGAGGAACGCCATACAGGGAATACTGCCTACCCCTATCCAGATAAAAAGATAAATAGCCTTCAGGCGGTAATGGTATAAGAGGTATACGACAAAAGGAATAAAAATAATTACGGCAGTATAATATCGTATAATAACCACCAAACTCAGAAAAAAGCCGGCCAGCAGGCCATACCATAAATTCTGTTTTTCATTATACAAACACACGTGGTAGACAAATAACAATGTTACCAGTGCGCAGGAAATATGAGAAAAATAGGAAGCCGCATTAAAAATATAAAAGCCGGAAAGGGCCAGTGCAGCAAGTGACCATATCGCTACCTGCGGGTCGTAATACCTGCGGGCAAAAAAATAAAAAACAATGAGCGTGACCAACCCCAGCACGGGGTTGACGAGAAACGGCGGGAAACCTGTTACAAAGGCCACACTTAGAAACATTGGCCATCCAGGCGGAAATCGACTAAGCCTAAGGCCCTCATGCTGCGCAATGTTGTGGGAGTAAAAAAAATCAGGAAGTTCGTGGGCCTTATCCCAAAGTTTGCCCTTGCTAAACATTTCGGCTTGAAAAATATAAGCGTATTCATCGGAAGAATTCGCGAATTGCTGCAAGGTATGAAAACTGATCACCACGGTAGTGATAAAAAAAGCAGACAAAATTAATATGACAGACAGGAAACGATTCGGTGAAATATCCGTAGTGTAAAGTCCCGGCTTACGCGACGGTAAATACACCGCAAAAAGCCAGGTTAACAGAAAAAAAAGACCTAACCATAAAAACTCTACTGAGGTTAGCTGGACCAGATCTCCATAGAACGCAAATCCCTGCCTGTATGAAGGCGGGTATAAGGTCATGATGAAACTGGATATTTCAGCATTAAAGAAGCGAAAAATTAAAAATAAGACGAGGGAACTTATTATTAAGAAAACCAACAAAATTAATTTGAAGGAGGAGTTTTTTGGAGATGTACGACCGCTTGTTGCATTCAAAAGAGAAGACTTTATCATTGGCAAAACACTTTTTGCTGAAGGCCTTTACCTAAAGCATGAATTTCTGGATCAAATGTAAAACACAATGCCAAATACACAACATCCTTAGCCACTATTGCAAGCGCTCCTGTCAAAAGGCAGTACAGGTTTTTTTTTGAATACTACCTGCTTAGTTAATCCGACAAAAAGGGGAAAAAACCGACACGCCGGCTGATATTGAAAGGATGCTGCACTTGAATTACACGTCTACCGAACATCTTCCAGCCGCATTCCGATCCA
>JAYSOP010000444.1:0-4100 GCA_043722905.1 Chryseolinea sp. | reverse complement strand
ACTGTAAGCCAACAGAATAAATCAAAAAATAAAAAAGAAATGAAAAAAATCTTCGTTGCGTTCGCCTGTTACCTTTTATTTTACTCGCAAGCACTCAATGCCCAATCAGAACCTGCCTCAAAAAAATTCTGGCAGGACCCATTTCAGGGTGTTCCTGAATATTACCAAAAGTGGAACTATCCTGACTTTCGATTCCCCAGCACTTTAACTGCGTGGAAAAAGGAAAGAATTAAAGTGCGCGACACCCTTCAGCAGCTATTAGGAGATATACCTTCACGCCCAAAACAACTTAAGGTTAAAATAATTTCCAGAGAGATGAAGAATGGGTATGTTTTAGAAAAATTTCTCATTGACAATGAAATCGACTCATGGATCCCAGGGTATCTGGCTATTCCGGCAAACGTTAAAGGTAAAGTACCGGTAGTCCTGGGGTTGCACGGACATGGGAGCACGAAAGAAAACATAATGGGTATAGATCCGGATACCCATCAGAGTGTTTTAGCCGTGCTTACTTCCAATGGGTATGCAGTAATGGCCATCGACAGCCATTTTAATGGGGAACGTATTGGCACCGGACCTTCAGGTGACCTTGAAATGTCGAGATCCAATGCGGCTCAGGAATGGTCTCTTTTTAAAATAAATTTATGGTTCGGCCGTTCCCTATGGGGAATGCAACTTCGCGACGAGCAGATTGCGCTCGATTATCTGGTTAGTCGTCCGGAAATCGACGCAGAAAAAATTGGTGTTGAGGGAATGAGTATGGGAAGTACCCGCGCATGGTGGCTCGCTGCAATAGATGAACGAATAAAGACGGTGGTCGGGGTTGCCTGCTTTACAAGATATAAGGAGCTTATTGAACAGAGGGAACTCAGGGCACACGGCATTTATTATTTTGTTCCAGGAATGCTGAGTCACTTTGATACGGAGGCAGTGATGGGATTAATCGCCCCCCGGCCTTTTCTTGCACTTACCGGAGACAGCGACGAAGGATCACCGTTAAGCGGGATGAAAGTCCTGGAGAAAAAGCTTGAAACAGTTTATTCTCTTTATGACAAAAGGGAAAATTTCAAAAGTATAATCTATCCCAATACAGGCCATGTGTTTACTGATGAAATGAAATTGGAAATGCTGGAATGGTTTGAAAAACACCTGAAGTAAAACGCAATCTAAAATAAATGGAATGAACTAAGGCTGTTTACGAACCCTCTTCATTATAATTAAGATCTTTATGGAAAGTTTCATTCAGTGAATATAGTGCCAGGAGCGCAATGACCGTAGTACACAAACCTAAAAACAGGGCACTATTGATGATCCCCCAATCTGTTTTAAGGAAAAGAAATAAAGTGGTGATGGGGATCACTGCACCCCGGACAAAATTAGGAACTGTTGTTGCCACAGTCGCCCGCATATTGGTTCCGAATAACTCGGCCGCTACTGTAATGAAGAGTGTCCAGTAACCATTGCTGAATCCCAGGAAAACGCACATCATATAGAAGACGTTAACGCTATCCATGGGCATGAGCAGGTAAAGCAAACTGAAACAAAAAGAAAGAATGATAAACAGGCCTATGATCTTTTTGCGGCTCTGGGTATACTGACTTAATAATCCACTGGTTATGTTTCCGAAGGCTTGCGCGCCAAATGAAAGGATCACTGCTATTCCCGCCTTTACAGGAGCATCCAAACCCATCGCTTCCCCTAACTCAGGAGAAAAAGTAATTAGTACCCCAACAACAAACCAGATAGGCAACCCTATCAGAATGCATTTCAGATACCTGAAGAAACGTTCCTTATTATTAAATAACATCAGGATGTTTCCGCGTTTTATATCTGATTTTTTAGACTTTAAGAAAATGCCTGATTCAAATACTCTTACCCGCATAACAAGCAATACAAGTCCCAGCCCTCCTCCTATAAAATAGGATGCGCGCCAGGCAAATATATCCGCCACGAAATAAGCCAGAATAGCGCCGAATACCCCCATGGTTGCGACCAACGTTGTACCATAACCCCGTATTTTTCGAGGCAAAATTTCACTTACCAGCGTTATCCCTGCGCCCAATTCTCCCGCCAGACCTATACCGGCAATAAAACGAAGCACAGCATATTGCGGGACAGTTTGTACAAAACCATTGGCAATATTGGCCAGGGAATAAATTAATATAGAACCAAACAAAACAGACAACCTGCCTTTTTTATCGCCTAAAATTCCCCAAAAAATTCCTCCAACAAGTAAGCCTGCCATTTGCATATTCAACATCATGACACCATCCTTCAAGAGATTGGGGCCCGATAGACCAAGGGCAGTAAGGCTGGGAACCCTGACAATGCTAAATAGGAAAAGGTCATACATGTCAACCAGATAACCCAGGGCCGCCACGATTACGGGTAGTTTTATAAGTTGTCTGAATACCGGCAGGTTATCGTCAGTGCGCATGGTATCCGCCCCGCTTCCCGGGTTTTCAGAAGGTTGTTTCATGTGAAGATTTTATAATCAAGCGAAATGATATGATCCTTGATGGAGCATTTTCAGGTTTATGCTCCCCAATATAATACTTCCCATCGATACGTGTTCATAAAGTGAAACCTTTTCAATCGGCATTGATGGAGGGGCTCATTAGTCATTAGTCATTAGTCAGTGGTCAATGGTGAGTAGTCAGTGGTCACAGTAGTTTTCTCCGGGTAAGATTTTATTAAAATGAGAAAAGAAAAATCAACATTAAGTTGGCATTAACCCCGGACTAATCAAGATCTTTTTTTATAGTTCAGGATGGCCCAGGTATTAAAGAATATGGCAAAGCCAACAACGGCAAAAATATGGGTCGAGATATCGCGGAGGCCACTACCCTTCAATACTACCATTCTCATCACTTCAATAAAATAGGTAACCGGGTTTAGCCTGCTAATGATCTGAGCCCAGCGTGGCATGCTATCAATTGCAGTAAAAAGGCCACTCATTAGAATAAATATCATCACAAAAAAGAAGGCAATAAACATTGCCTGTTGTTGGGTATCTGAATAGGTGGAGATGAGAAGTCCAAGCCCCAAAACGGCCAATAGATAAAGCGCAAGGAAAAGGTACAACACTGCCATGCTACCCTCGGGGACCACGCCGTACACAAGCCAACCGACAATCAGACCAAGCGTGAATACAACCATGCCCAGTACCCAGAATGGAATTAATTTGCCAAAAATGAAATGGTGTTTCCGGATAGGTGTGACGTTGATCTGCTCGATGGTTCCCACCTCCTTTTCTTTTACAATGTTCAAAGCAGACAAATAACCACCAATCATGGTGACCAATATTGCCAGTATTCCAGGAACCATAAAAAGCCGATAGTTCATGTAAGGGTTGTACCAGTTGCTCGGCACAACCGCGATCACCGGGCTTGTATTCATCCCGGAAGATTGAAACCACTTAAGCTGAAGCTCCGTATTAAAATCTCGTATAATCGAATTCAGGTAAGCTCCACCCAAACCTGCTTTGACACCATTGATCGCGTTGACTGCTAAAAAAAGCGTCTGATGGTTTTCGCGGATGAGATTTTTTTCGAAAGCCCGCGGTATCTCCAGAATAAGGTCCGCATCATCAGACTCAATATATTTTAACGCATCTTCAAAGGAGGTGTTTACACTGGTTAGCTGGAAATACCCAGAGGCAGTAATTTTACTAATGAGCGACTGTGAATAAGTTGAATTATCATGGTTTACGATGGCCAGGTTAATATTCTTAACCTCATAATTCGCCGCCAGGGGAAGGATCAGCAATTGTACTATCGGTACAAACATTATGATGACCATCAGCGTCTTGTTCCGGAATATCTGGCGGAATTCTTTATCAAGCAAGAATCTGACGGTTCTCATGCCAGCCGGATTTTAAAGTTTTTTAGACTGACTACTAAAAAAAATACAGTTATGCCAAGCAAAATAACGGTTTCCTTCCAAATGGCCGTAAAATTTAATCCTTTGATCATGATGGATTTTACAATTATATAATACCACTTCGCGGGAACCACATTTGAAATGTATTGCAACAGGAGCGGCATATTTTCGATTGGAAACATAAAACCACTGAACAAAAGAGTAGGTAACAACATCCC
>JAYSOP010000443.1:0-1811 GCA_043722905.1 Chryseolinea sp. | reverse complement strand
CCGTAGGAGTGCCTCCTGAATTCTAACGAGAACTATTTTTTTAGTCCGACAATACCGTAATTTTATAAGATTAACATTTTTAGGGTGATTAAAATCAGCATGAAAAACAGAAAATTAACGCACGTTGACCAATCGGGAAACCCCTCGATGGTAAATGTGTCTGACAAAGTCGTCACCAAACGTACCGCCAAAGCCCAGGCCGTTGTACACGTGGGCAGCGAAATCATGGCCCTGATTAAGGATAATGAGTTAATGACCAAGAAGGGACCGGTATTTCAAACGGCTATCCTGGCCGGAATTATGGGTGCGAAAAAGACTTCAGATCTCATACCCCTTTGCCATCCCCTGGGGCTTGATGATTGTCAGATAATAATTAAGGCAAAAGAGCAAGAAGTCGTAATTACTTCCGTAGCTACACTATCCGCTAAAACAGGCGTTGAAATGGAGGCTTTGACGGCGGTCTCCATTGCCGCACTAACCATTTACGACATGTGTAAAGCGCTCTCCCATAACATTGTGATTGCAGAAATAAAATTACTCGAAAAAACCGGTGGAAAAAAAGATTTTAAACGAACCTAACGGTAAGGATACACGCATTCGAAAAAAAGCTTTTAAACTGCTTGATCCGATCCATATCTCGCATCCGGCAGCGCGTGCCATTGAGTTGCTGCTTTTAGGGATAATTTTTCTGAATATCGTAGCCATTATTCTGGAGTCGGTCCAGGAAATTAACGAGGTCTATGGCTCCTATTTCCGGGCACTTGAAATTTTTTCCGTTATTCTGTTCTCCATTGAATATGTATTCCGAGTCTGGACCTGTGTAGAAGACCCGCGTTATAAAGAGCGTTATTGGGGAAGGTTGCGATACATGTCTTCCTCCATGGCCGTCATTGATCTTTTGTCCATCCTTCCTTTCTACCTGGCCTTTTTACCGATGGATTTAAGATTCCTCCGGATCATCCGACTGTTCAGATTATTCAGACTGCTGAAGATCGCGCGGTACTTAAAAGCGCTCACACTCATTCAGGCGGTATTGCGGGAGCGAAAAGAACAGATTTACCTCAGCGTCATGTTCGTTTTGTTTCTACTGGTGATCGTTTCCACTTTGATGTTTTATGTCGAAAATGAAGCGCAACCAAAAGTTTTTTCGAGCATCCCTGCGAGTATGTGGTGGGGAATAGAAACCCTTACTACAGTTGGCTACGGAGACATGCTGCCTACAACTGCATACGGGAAAATATTGGGAGGAATGATTTCAGTACTAGGCATTGGGCTATTTGCTCTTCCTGCAGGTATTTTGTCTTCGGGGTTATCAGACCACTTGCAGAAAGCTGATAAAGCCAAAGGGAATAAATGTCCTCATTGCGGTGAGCCCCTTGATGAATAACCTGTCTTGCAAAACGAACTTTCCGGTTTCAAATTCATCATGAATGAAATTTTTGCCCCCGGCGCGGAAATTTAAACTGATACACGTTAAATTTGCAGCATGGTAAAAGTTTCCTCCTTCGAAGTTCAATTTTTCATGACGAGTCAATGTGTGTTTCAAAAACCGCAGAGTCTCCGCCGGCTGGCGGATGACTCTGCGGGGACGTTGAGAAGGAAGTTCCTCTGCTGAATCTTCGTTGATTACGCCGCGCTGGGTTAGTTGAATTGTAATTTGCAACTCCGGAGGAGTATCCTGTTTATAGAAGGATCGATGAAGGTGACCTTCGGGGGCTGACTAAAAAGTCTCAATCAATTTCAAGAGTGCAATACAACGTTTTGTATTCGACGGTAAAAGAAAATTAACATCTAAAAACTCTGCCATTCGC
>JAYSOP010000442.1:0-2712 GCA_043722905.1 Chryseolinea sp. | reverse complement strand
ATAATATTGCCACTATCAGGTTTCATTAACCCAGCCAACATGCTTAACACACTCGACTTGCCGGATCCGGTTGGTCCGTATAAGGTAACAAGTTCACCGTTATCGATACTGGTATTAAAATCCAAATTTAAGAGGCCATTAGCACCGCTCAGTTTTCGTTTGATATTCAACAGTATCATAGAATTTCGATTTTCTTACGTTGGTTATAATTGATCAGGTAAACCGAAACTAAAACAGCAAGGGTAAATGCCAATAATATGAATGAATAGGTATAGGCATTTGCATAGTTCATGGATTCCACCTCGTCATAAATGGCTATTGAAATAACGCGTGTTTCATTGGGTATGTTGCCACCTACCATCAGCACCACCCCGAATTCTCCAATGGTGTGAGCAAACGCAAGGATCGAACCTGTTATGAGCGATGTTTTTATATTCGGAAGAAGAACTTTCAAAAACGTTGCCAGACGGCTTTTCCCCAGCGTATAGGAAGCATCCTTCAAAGCCCTTGGCAATTGCTGAAATCCGGCTTGAATGGGCTGCACCATGAATGGAAAACTGTATAACACCGATGCGATCACTAAACCTGGAAAGGAAAATACAAGTCTTACATCCAGGTATTTATCAAGCCAATGTCCAAACGTGTTTTCAGGACTGAACGCGAGCAGGAGATAAAATCCCAGTACGGATGGCGGAAGAACTATTGGCAAGGCGACAAAAGCTTCAACAATAATTTTAAATCTTTGATTGCTATAGGCAAGCCAATAGGCGAGGGGCACACCAATAATAAAAAGAACTACCGTTGTTGTAAAAGCGAGCCTTAATGTCAGGACAAATGGATCAAAATCAAGCATGGGCTACGGCCTTGTGAAGCCATAATGTTTAAGAATAGAAATGGCTTGCTCAGTTTTAACAAAATCAAAAAATGATCTGGCAAGATCTTTTCCACTTCCGTGAATCGTAATTACACCACCTTGAATTAATGGTTTATGACTTTCTTCCGGTATAAGAAAGTATTTTCCTTTTTCGTTCTTCATATTCGGAGACAAAGCAAGAGATAAAGCGATAATGCCGATATCCGCGGCACCTGTTGATACAAACTGTGCAGCTTGAGAAATGTTCTCACCGTAAACAAGTTTGCCTTTTACGTTCTCCAGGATTTTATAGTACTCAAGGGTCTCCATCGCGCGTTTGCCGTATGGTGCATGTGCGGGATTTGCCATTGCGATTTTGGATAAAGAAGGATCGACAAGTGAGTTCTCCTGCTTTAGATTAGGGTCGAGTTTTTTACTCCAGATTACAATTCTGCCTTTGCCGTAGTGGTAAATGTCTGATGAAGCCTTGTTTTCCTTTTTTAGTCTCTCGGGATAGGCCACATCCGCTGAAAAGAAAACATCGAATGGCGCACCATGAACGATCTGTTCGCATAATTTTCCAGAAGAACCATATGTGATTCCTACCTTACCTGAATTCCCCTGATGAAATGAACGAATAACGGAGTCCATTGCAAATTTCAGGTCCGAAGCCGCAGCAATTAAGATTTTGTCCTGGGCATTTAGGGCTGGTGCAAACAACATCAAGGTGAAAGTTATTATGAGGCGCATGTTGACAATAATGTTAATATTAGTTGCATATATCTAAGCGATATGTGCAAGTGGAAATATCGCCCAATATAGGCATTGGCTGGCTTAATCTTAAAGCCTGTGGGGTAAATTTAAGTATGAATAAATGAGGGCTTGTTCCTGAAAACTACGCCCGTATCTGAAGAGGCAGCACAAAATCAACTCTCAGATGTGCCGGGGTATTTGAAAGGAGCATCTTACAGTTTATTCAAGTATAGAGAGGGATTAAGCTATTAGGTGTAGTTATTTTTGCTCCTGGATTTTTCCACCCCTTCGCAATTCCAGCCTTTTATTTTAATTCCTCCTTAAGGAAGCTTATTACTTTATTCCTGATCTCATCTGAATCGAACATGACACCGAAGTGAGGCGCATCCTTGACAATGACAAGTTCGTTTTGAACGCCAGCCAGGTTTAGCCATGAACTCAGTAACTGTGATTGCTTTGGTGAAACCAGGTCATCCTTTTCACCATGAATGATCAGGAATGGCGGATCGTTTTTATCTACATAGGTAACCGGACTCGCTGCTTTTGCCAGATCAGGACGTACGAGCGGGGCCGCACCGATCAATAGGCTTTCTGGAGATTTTGGGTCATTATTTCCCGGAAATAGTATTAATTCGGCAGGGCCATAAAAATCAATAACAGCTTTGAAGCTGAACGATTTATTTGTTCCTGGCATGAAAAAGTTTTCAACATTATTATTCTTTGACAAACCCATCAATGATGCCAAATGCCCTCCGGCTGAGAAGCCCATGACAGCCATTCGTTTTTTATCAAGTCCATATTTATCCGCATTGTCGAACAGGAACGAAACAGCACGATTGCAATCTTGAATCTGAGCTGGGAAAACAGCTTGGCTACTAAATCGATAGTCAATTGAAGCCAGGGCAAAACCATTACTGACTATTTCGGCCACAGTTTTTTTCATGTAGCCTATATCAGCGTATTTGTCATTACCTAGCCACCCACCGCCATGTACAAAGATTACTAATGGGACTTTACCCTTTGCGCCAGCCGGGAGGTAAACGTCTAGTAAGTGTTTCGGCAAGTTATCGTTATTGTAAGGTATATTTCCATGTAAAATAGTGCCC
>JAYSOP010000441.1:0-2632 GCA_043722905.1 Chryseolinea sp. | reverse complement strand
AAATAATGATGGCCTGTAAATGACCCTGCCAGGCCTGCTACAAAACCGATCACCACTATCTTAAGGGTTGTTTTCATATTTTGTTATTAATGGGTCCTTGGGTCATCGAGAATCGGTTTTGATTCGTATTCCCGGCGCACACCATGATGAACTATTGCGTATCCAGATAATCAGATGAGCGTTTGTTTTTTAATTCGCCATTAATTTAGTGGTTTTTCTTATAGAACTACGGTTGTGCGATTTATTATCAATTGCGGATTTCACATTATCTTGCAGGCTATGGGATTCCGGTCTGTATTAGCAAAACCATTTGCGGCATACATTGCTTCACAAACCAAAATCTGGTCGTCGGAGCCGCTTGCTTTTCAGCAAAAAATTTTTAAAAGTCTCATTAAAACCGGAGAAGCTACCACCTTCGGGAAGGATCACAACTTCTCATCCATCCGCAACTATGAGGATTTCAAAAAAAATGTGCCTGTCAGAGAGTATGAGGATCTGAAAAATTACATTGAGCAGGTAGTGAAGGGTAAGGCGGATATATTATGGAAAGGTAAACCTGCCTATTTTGCCAAAACTTCGGGAACGACTTCCGGGACGAAATACATTCCAATCACAAGCGATTCCATTCCCAATCACATTAACGGCGCGAGAAACGCCTTGTTGAGTTATGTATATGAAACCGGAAATGCCTCTTTCCTTGACGGTGGTTTGATCTTTTTGTCCGGTAGTCCCGAACTTGAGGAAAAATCGGGCATAAAAACGGGCAGGCTATCAGGAATTGTCAACCATCATGTACCAGGCTATTTGCGCACGAATCAAAAACCCGGATACGATACGAATTGTATTGTAGACTGGGAAGAGAAATTAGAAAGGATCATTGATGAGACGATCCATACAGATATGACATTGATCTCCGGGATACCGCCGTGGGCCCAGATGTATTTCGATCGCATACAATCGCGAACAGGTAAAAAAATCAAAGATGTATTTCCGAATTTTTCCCTGTTCGTGTACGGTGGAGTAAACTTCGAGCCTTACCGGGCAAAATTATATGACAGCATAGGTAAAAAAATAGATGCTATCGAAACCTATCCCGCTTCTGAAGGCTTTATCGCTTATCAGGATACCCAGCGGGAAGAAGGCTTGCTGTTGTTGTTAAATAGTGGAATATTTTTTGAGTTCATTCCTGCGGACGATTTTTTTAAAGATAAGCCGACTCGATTGAACATTGAAGAAGTTCAACTGGGGAAAAACTACGCCGTCGTCATTAACAGCAATGCGGGACTTTGGGGTTATTCCATCGGCGACACCGTTCGGTTTGTTTCTAAAAACCCATATCGCATTCTTGTCACGGGCAGGATAAAACATTTCATTTCCGCCTTTGGCGAACACGTAATAGGGGAAGAAGTGGAACTGGCGATGAAACGTACGATGAACAAATTCAATTCGGTTGAATTAACCGAGTTTACTGTCGCCCCCAGGGTTAGTGCGAAAGAAGGCCTGCCTTATCACGAATGGCTTGTGGAATTTGCAAAACCCCCTCACGACCTGGAGAGTTTCGCACTCGAATTGGATAACCAGTTGAGAAGTCTCAATGTATATTATGATGATCTGATCAGGGGAAATATTTTAAGAACCTTGCGCATAACCTCACTACCCAGGAACAGTTTTATAGACTATATGAAATCACTGGGAAAGTTAGGAGGGCAAAACAAAGTTCCCCGTTTATCCAATGACCGCCAAATCGCGGATCAAATGCACAAATTATCCGGGATCACATCCTGATGCCTTCAGTATAAATATTATCTTACTATTTACAGACATCGATAAAAAAAGGTATCTTTAGCCTTATCCCCATGCGCAGGCTTTACTCGCTATTTCCGGTTATTGCATACTCGTTCCCTGTTCAACTACTCCTGAACAACATAAAACGCAACCTTGTTTTGTTGCTTTGCTGGATCATACTTTTCGCTATGATTACGGGAAGTTTCGGAAAATATCTGGGCATACCCTACCTTTTTCTGGACCCCGAATACCTTAACAAGGTAAACTTTACCAGTTTTTTTATTATGGGATTGTGCACCGCCGGATTCACCACGGCGTTTCATATAACGTGTTACATCAATGATGGCCACCGGTTTTCTTTTGTCGGGACCTTGCCGAGGCCATTTACTAAATTCTGTATCAACAACAGTCTCATACCGCTCATTTTTTTCTTCGCCTACATTTATCAGATCATTGGCTTTCAAATCAACAATGAATACTCCTCTGACTGGTCGCTTACGTTTAATCTGGCCGGCCTTTTAACAGGATATCTTGCCATGTCCCTGATCTTTTTTGTTTACTTCTGGTTTACCAACAAAGACATATTTAAGTATGTTATCTGCCGGATAGATGAAAAGATTAAGTTAAAGGTGAAAGTGACGCGCGCCAGTGCCATGAAGAAATTGGACATCGCCAGAAAAAAGCAGGTTAAGGTTGACAATTATCTCGATTATGATTTCAAGTTTAAAAAAGTTGAACATAATAATTTTTACGACCGGGCGACCATCCTCCAGGTATTTGACCAGAACCATTTCAACCTGGTGGTCATTGAACTGTTTATTTTTGCCACCGTACTCGTCCTGGGAAT
>JAYSOP010000440.1:0-11764 GCA_043722905.1 Chryseolinea sp. | reverse complement strand
TGGACTTACTATTTTTGGACCACGCGATGGAAATGTTGTCGTTATAAACGATGGCGAACTGTGGTTTAGGCAAAAACAGTCTAATGTCCTCATTGCCTCTGTACACCGCACCAGTAGCCGTAAGGTTACCCGTTTTTTGTTCTTTGGCGCTCAGGATAAAATCAGTGTATTTATTCAGAACACTCGAGCCACCTTTCATTTGCCCTGCAAGATCGGCCACTTTATGATTACCTGCCTTTTTTACTTCGAGCGG
The DNA here is from genome assembly GCA_043722905.1 of Chryseolinea sp. Classification (GTDB taxonomy): domain Bacteria; phylum Bacteroidota; class Bacteroidia; order Cytophagales; family Cyclobacteriaceae; genus Chryseosolibacter. The sequence goes on along the minus strand of JAYSOP010000440.1, from coordinate 11,511 downwards.
TTTACCGGAAACATGAACCAAACCCAAATAGGCATTTTGTGAAATTTTAAGTTCATCGGCAGACTTCAGGCTTGAACCCACTTTGATGGGCACCCAATCATTACCCGATTTTATTTGATTTTGTCCCTTGTTAACCAATACTTTGAAAGCATATTCTTGTGCAAAAATATTGCAGCAAATCAGGGCTGACAGGATAAGGGCAAACGTGAATTTCATGGGTTTATCATTTAAACAACTGCAAAATTAGGTGATATTATTCAGATAAATCAAAAAAGCCGCTTTGATCAGCGGCTTTTACAGATATTCTGTAATCTAATCATTTTAAAGCGTTCCTCACCAGGAATTCCTCGTAGGCCTCCTGAAAGCTGGGAACATCCGGGGCGATGGTGATCGCATCCTCGTAGGCGACGATCGCATCGATCAGGAGATTATTCTTTTCGTAAAATCCGGCAAGGATCAATTTATTTAAAGGCGTTTGTTCGCTGACATCGGAGGTAATTTCGCCCATCGCGGTTTTTACCTTTTCTTTTTCCGCAGGTGAAAGCCTCTTTATCAAATGCTGAGTGGAAACAATTTTCGGATCGGCCTTCGAACTCACATCAATTAAAATGGCTGTTTCACTAGCGTATTTTTCATTGCTTAAATCCACCTTAAAATTGGTTTCCGCGGTTTCTTCTTTTGTTAATACATCCTCGAACATATTGCGAAGGGTGACCACATAAGGTCCTGCGACATCGCTACCTTGCCAATTGATTACCGCCGTATTGTTATAAATTCCGCAATGTTGATTTTTCTCGGGAAACAAAACATTGATCGCAGCGGTATTTTCTCCAATCCCTCTGTGAACAGCTCCTGTTGCGCTTAACCTGTTTTTCTTTGCTTCAGCAGAGTTACTGCTCAAAATAAAATCCGTGTATTTACTCAGCACGCTGCTTCCGCTTCCTATCTGTGATTCCAAAACTGATATTTTATGAACACCGGCTTGTTTTACTTCCAGTGGTTTTCCAGTGGCGTGTACCAACCCGATATAGGCATTGTCAGCCAGCCTTAATTCATCCGAGGTTTTCAGACTTGCGCCCGTTTTAAGGGGCAGCCATGATTCGCCGGATTTTACTTCATTGTTTCCTTTATTAGCAAGGACTTTAAAAGCATAGTCCTGTGCTGAAACAAAGTAGGTAATGACAAGAAATGCTCCCAGAAGGGCGAATTTGCGGGTTTTCATGGTTGTTAGGCGGTATATGCTTGGTTAATTTACGAAATATCCTGGTTCTGGGTTGTTAATACAGGATTCTTCCGATTAGTAAGCTTCTTCTGCCAACTTCGTACCAAAGTTGTCAAAATATTATCATAAAACTCAAAACAGGGTCCGGTTAGGGCAATTACCAGAAGAGTGAGTGTCAGATCTAGTTTAAAGGTTGATTTCGCGAATATCATGATAGTACCCAGCATTAAAATAAGAATCTGCACAACCTGGATAAGCAACGAAACACTGTCAAACCACACGGGAATTTTTCTATTGATATAGAAAAAGAGTGCGATATTAAAATAACAAAAAATAAAAGCAATCAGGTATTTCTGCCACTGCTCAAGCTCATTAATGTAGTCTCCGTTTAATATCATCGACACAATATTGGCATGGACAACCAGACCAAACATATCCGGGTTTGCACGACCAGCAACGACCTTATTTAAGGGCGTGAAGAATTTATCGCTCCAGGAGGGATCTCCAAAATATTGGCCCAAATATCCAAATATGACAATCCTATCCCGAATCATCTCAGGCGAAAATTCCTCTCTGAACACCTGGTCCACATCCAGCGCATAAAACATGACTGGATATTTTGTAGTGGATAAGTCCTTGTTTTTAAGAGACGCTATCTTGACATCCTGGATTTCAACGTTGCCACGGTAGTTGATGAGTTCCTCCTCTTTATTTCTTTCGATCAGTTTTTTTGTCTTAACCGAATCGTACAGCATGGCTATTTCTACGGCAAACGCGAGCTTATCCTTTTTCTTCAATTTTATACGCGGAATAAATGAACGGCAAATTTTAACGCCCTCCTGATAGTCGGCGCCTGTTACCAGATTGGCATAACCTGAGTGCGAAAAATTCTGAAAAATTGGATCCGAGAATTCCAGAGAATCGTAAACATCTACCGTTCCTGATTGGTATAAGGAATTTGATTGGTGCAATTTGGAAACCAGCACCACATTCCCCGCTTCGCGGATAGCATTGCTTAGCAATAAATTCCCGAGTGTATCCAGCAATTGAGGGCAGTTCATGGTATCCCGCAAGCCCCCTTCGCAATTAAAATATCCATCTATACCAATGACTTTTGGCTTATACTGGCTGATGATCCTGATCTGCTCTGCAATAGCAGCCCGGGGTATATTTCCGATGTTGACCAGCACAATCCTTTCCTCTACCAGAGGATCGGGTCTGAGATTTGAGAATGCGTAATCCGTTAATTCAAAATCCGACATCGCCTGCCCGATGGGGTCAAAGGCATCGAACATATTCAGTTTGGTTACATGCGAAAGCGCCCACATGAATGTAAAAACAAACACCGTGGCCAAAAGACAATTCAACCAGAACTTTTTCATAAAATGGGGAATGAACGCAGTAAATTTATAAATTTCGCTTTGATTATAACACTTCTCAGTTGAATAGTTCACGACTTCAGGTCGAAGAGTATAAAAGAGGCATCTTATCCGGCGATCGGGTTATGCTTGCCCGAGCTATAACGCTTGTAGAAAGTACATTGCGGGATGATCAAAACCTGGCAGGAGAAATCCTGGATGCCATTATTCCACACACGGGAAATTCTCTGCGCATCGGTATTACGGGATCCCCCGGTGTAGGAAAAAGTACTTTTATTGAATCCTTTGGCAAAGCAATTACTGATAGTGGTAAAAAAATAGCCGTCCTCACAGTTGATCCTTCCAGTCAGGTTACCAGAGGAAGCATTCTCGGTGATAAAACCCGAATGGAGGAGCTCGGCAAAAATCCGATGGCGTTCATCCGCACAACACCCTCAGGCCAAACGTTGGGAGGTATCGCCGGGCATACCCGTGAAACCATCTTGCTGTGCGAAGCCGCGGGATTTGAGATCATTGTCATAGAGACCGTGGGCGTCGGCCAGTCTGAGTTTTCTGTGAAAAGTATGGTGGACTTTTTTCTTTTGCTGATGCTGGCCGGATCTGGCGACGATCTGCAGGGTATCAAGAAAGGAATTATTGAAATGGCCGACGCCATCGCAGTAACAAAAGCCGATGGAGAAAATATAAAACGTGCCCATGCTACCATGGCAGATTTCCAGCAGGCTTTACACCTTCTGCAACCGCAATCCTCGGAATGGACGCCCAAAGTAGTAACCTGCTCCGCGATACATTCAAAAGGAATAGTTGACATCTGGAATATGATTCAACAATTCAAAAAACAAATGGAGACCACGCACTTATATGAGATCAACCGCCAGAATCAACAATCCTTTTGGTTCGATGAACATTTCAGGAATCTCCTGGCGATGGACCATCTAAAATTTCCTGCCGTACAATCCGCAAGAGACGCGCTTAAGACACTTGTGCAATCAAAAAAAATATCCCCGCGCAAAGCCGCGCAGGAGCTTCTCGATAAATATCATAAAGCTGTAAGCGGTAAGCTTTAAGCAGTTTCAGGCTTCAAGTTGCATGTTGTTTCGGGTTTGAAGTTTAAATTACATTTAAAGTTTGAGGACGATTTACAACTTCGATCGAAATCACGGAACCCCGTAGGGGTGAAACATTTTGTAGCCCCCGGTTTCAAACCGGGTTTCAAACCGGGGGTTCAGGGTAGATTGAAAATGCGTGCCATAGGAACCCCGGATCGGGCTTCACATTATTTGGCACACGATCACAGCACCTTGATCTGGAGTAAAGTTTAGTACGTACTCAGGCATCAATATTTTTGCCGGACAGCAGTGGCCTTAAGCAATAAATTCAACGGCGCCAGAGCCTACGGCGCAATCGTGCGCTATCACGAGGATAATTTTTTACCCTTATCCTCAGTTGCTGTAGCGCTGTTGTAAGGACAATGTCTGCAGCCACTCTTACAACAATAACCCCGTTTGAGATGATAGCTTCTGGTAAAAACCATTAAGCCATTCTCCATATAAAAGTCTTCTTCCCCGTTGCCGGGAATTGATTTTTTGTTTTTCACTTACCAGCGCGCTGTTAATTTTAAATATCCGCTTCGGCCTCTGGTTTGAAATCCCGCCACCTCACGGTATGCTTCATTCAGGATATTTTCCACTTGCATCGCTACAGCGAGTACTTTTGTTGCCTGCCAATTTATCGCCAAATCTATCAGGTGATAATCCTCGACCTCGAGCCGTTTAAGCGCGCCATAAGGTCCGAGGGTAAAATCATATCCTGAATCAATACGGGATCCTGTGTAACGATACCTTGTAACCAGCGACCAATCTTTTGCGGGCTGATATCGCATTTGCATGAAGGATGAGAAATCAGGTCTCCTCACTAAATCCGTTTGTTTGATATCCCCGGTTAAAAAAGAACCAAGATTATAAAGTTGGACGTGATTACCTCCTGTAGATTGGCCATCCAAATCCTCCGGCTTGATTTCTATTTCCCCTTTTAATAAGGTGATGTTGGCCCTAAGCGAAATTTTGTCCGTTACTACAACTGAGGTTTCAACCTCAAAGCCTTTGACACGTTGCTTACCAACATTCATGTAGGTATCTCCCCGGTCATCGCTGAAATCAAGTTCATCAATGGATTTGGTTCCATTCCATAAATAAATGAATTCAATGGAATTGGTTACAGAAGTTTGAAAAGCCGAAAGTGTAAAATACGTTCCTGAACTAAATTCCTTCTTGACGCCCGCCTCGACGGACAACGATTCCTCTGTTTCAAGATCGGCATTGCCTCTGCTCGTATAAGCCATATATCCTTTGGAAGGATCGTATAACTGATATAAGGATGGGGCGTTAAATCCGCTGGAAAAAGATCCATATACCAGGAAATCATTCACCGTATAGGATGGGTTGATCTCGAAAGTGATAAAATTACCGGCCCTCGTATGGTGGCTGGCGCGAGTGCCTGCAGAAATATTAAAATTACCAAAGCCATGGCTGATCTGACCAAAAATATATTTTGTTTTTGTATTGATGTCAAGGCTATCATAGTTGGTTGCAGACTCAAAAACGAAAGCGGGATCATTATACAGAAAGTACGTGTCAAAAAACATTTCTTCGGAATACAGCCCTGCTCCTAAAACACCTTTTAAACTTTTCTTCTGATAGTTTATCTGAAGTTCGTGCGTCTGAAGTTTCCCGTGGTAATTCCCGCGCGAGTAAATCCGGTCATAGGTATTATCATCTATTTTTGAAGAGTCGTTTTCATAAAACCTGTCAGAATCCCCCGAGGATCCAATAAAGGAAAATCGCAAAAATGAAGTCGCCTGATATCCCAAACGATACTCGAATAAATTCCGGTCGAACTTGAGATAACTATTGTCATCATCTGAAAAAGCACCATTGTCAATGTCCGCGCATTGACGGCTATTCTTGAATGAAATAAATCCATCCCACTGATCATTATGATAACCCGCTTTTAAGAATACATCCCTTTTTTCAAAATCATCTTTATCTTCAGTAAAGGAAGGTTTACTTTTTTCGGTGGCATCTAACCCTTTAACATTCTGTTGAAAAACAGATCCATTAAGGTAAAATCCATTTTTGAAGGCATAGTTAAGATCAAGATTTTCGGTGTAGGTGAAAGCCCCTTTACCGAACATGCCTGTTTGAAATCCGGCAACTCCATGGAGGCCGCGCATTCCGTTGGATTTTGTGATGATGTTAATTACGCCGCCTATGGCTGCTCCCCCGAACATCGTACTATGCGACCCACGGATGATCTCAACCCGCTCGATATTTAAAAGAGAGATCTCGGAAAGGTCGATGGCGGAATTAGGGGATGAGGGATCGGTGATCCGTACACCATCAATCAATACAGCCACCTGATTGCCATTGGCACCCCGCATAAATGCTGTTTGATTCGTTCCCGGTGTCTGGTTTGCACCCACGATATACAATCCGCTTTGAGTATTGAGAAGATCCCCCAGGGATTGATAAATAGATTTTTCGATAACATCACGGTTAATTACCGTAACGCTGCGCGGAATTTCAATCAGTGGTTGTTCTGACCGGGTAGCGGAGACGATCACCTCCCTGAGAGTAGTCACCTGAGTTGAGTCCTGTCCGAAACCACCTAGTGAAATGAGTATGCCAGGCAAACCCATCATAATAGTTTTTCTCATAGCATTTTGTTTAAAGGGTTAAACACTATGAGCCCTGGAGGAAGTAAGTGAGAGAAAGCAAGCCACGGCCTGCTAACACATCGCCTTTCGCCCGAAAGCTCTGATACTGTTGGACATTAACGGCAGGTCTCCTGGCTTTCCACATTGCTGGCGCCTTCCCGTTCTCAGTTACGAAAACAGTGGCTAGTTGATGGCCAGCAACAAAAAGTGGCTTTACAGTTGCGGGGACAGCTCCGGAATGATGCTTTATGCATGCACCGGTATTCCCTTTTAATCTTCTGATGATATCATCAGCAGAAGAACCGAAATTCCGTGACAAACATAATGCAGAACGATGGGAATAAAAAATGTCTGGAATACCCGGGAAAGTGAGCGCGGTTAAAAAAGCTCACGCACCTACCCTTAAAAGTTAGTCCATACCAGGCCCGAACGTAAATTGTTCGAATGAAAAAAGGGACTTTGTTACCGCGTGCAATAAAATCTTCGAGGACAAACCCTCATATTGCACACATGAAATTCATTCCGTTCATGTTATTATTTCTTTTTTCCGCATGTGCTGAAAAGCGCGCTGCCGAAAACAAAACACCCACTAACACAACCCTTACAGAAATAAAATATGCCGAAGGTTTTAAGATATCCATAGTTGAGAACGCCAAAAAAGTAGAAGTGCTTTATCCGTTTCAGGGGGCTGGCTCGGGATATACGTACCTGCTGGTTCCGAAAGGAGAAAAAGTTCCACCGCATGAGGCTGGAACAAAAGTTATTTTTACCCCAGTTGAAAGCATTGTCTGCACCTCCACCACTCACGTTCCCTTACTCGATTATTTGAATGAAACGGATAAACTGGTCGGCTTTCCTTCAACCGATTACGTCAGTTCGGCAAAAATGAGAAAAAGAATTGATGCCGGTAAAGTAAAGGATCTTGGAATTGATATTGGATTAAATCTTGAAGTGCTTGCGATGTTAAAACCCGGGGTTGTAATGGGTTATACCATGAGCAGCGATTATGGTCAATTCAAAAAAATCGAATCATTAAACATCCCGGTGGTAATCAATGCAGAATACCTTGAGAAGCACCCGCTCGGCAGGGCTGAATGGATAAAGTTTATGGCCGTGTTCTTCCAGAAAGAAGCCGTCGCCGATTCAGTTTTTAAAATGATTGAATCCAATTATCTGAATACAAAAAAACTCGCAGCTTCCTTTACCCAAAAGCCCACCGTTATCAGTGGGATTGTTTACGGAGATGCCTGGTTTATGCCAGGAGGACAAAATTATGCAGCGCGCATGCTGCAAGATGCGGGTTGCGAATATCTGTGGGCCGAAAATAAAAGCAATGGCTTTCTTGAATTAAGCTTTGAAGCCGTGTATGAAAAAGCCAATGGCGCTGATCTATGGATCGGAGTGGGCACTTTTAAAAATCTTACCGAAATACAGATGGCCGACCATCGTTATGCCCGGTTTAAACCATTTCAGGAAAAAAAAATTTTTAACTATGATGAACGACTGGGGGCAAAAGGTGGAAATGAATATCTGGAACTCGGATATTTAAGGCCGGATTATATCTTGATGGACCTTGTAAAAATTGCCCATCCCCAGGTACTCCCAGACCATCGGTTGTTTTTTCATCGAAGGCTTGAATAAGAATCGATACAAAGGCTCGCTAAAAGCCAAGGTGTCAGCAAAACAAATTTGGCTTGATGAACATCCGAGTGCCCGAACCGCTGCGTCCCTGAGACAGGAGACGGAGCGGTCGCGCGCGGAGGAATCTGAAAACGCAAAGCCAAATCTAAAATCCCGTAGGGATGACCTTATGGTAGAAATGTTGCGAAAAAAATAGTTAAATCCCGTAGGGATGACCCTATGATTTAAGAGCACTTCATTCGCAGACGCACAAAATAATACAGAAAGAGGAACAGCAAGCTGACGGATCAAATACATGCGCTTCATTCAATAAGCTTGTGCTCCGTTTTCAGATATTGCGTATTCATAAGGCCGTCCCTCCGGGACTTGATTTTGCGAACTTTCGGTTTCTACCATAAGGTCGTCCCATCCGGGACTTAAATCGCGATTGACGAAGAATAACCCCGTTTGACAACAAACTTTATAAATTCATGAAATTCCCCAAAAATTCAATTCAGTGGCTTAACTTTGTCTTAGATGGAGCGGGTGCGTATTATTTTTTTATGGTTGGCTATATTTTCAGTTTCAACCTCCAGTTTCAGCAATAATGTTTTGCCTGCAACAGGATTAAGGCCAACTGGCCTGAATGTATTTGAAGAAAATGGTAAAGTTGGTTTGAAGGATGACGCAGGTCGCATACTGATTCCTGCTTCCTATTCTGCCATCGGCTGGAGCAATAAAAAATTATCCACCGTGGACGGTGTGGTGGGATACCAAACAAACGGTCTATGGGGGCTGATCAGCATTTCAAATAAACTTGTTACGACCGCAGAGTTCCAGGAACTGATACCCGCAGAGGGATCCTTGCTGATCGCCAAAAGGAAGTCCCCTCTATCACAACGATGGTCATACGGTTGTATTAATACCTCCGGGAAAGTATTCATACCTTTTTCATACGATGGCTTGCGCATTGCCAATATGCGCGCTGTTGTCATGGTAAGAGATCAGACCAGGTTTTCCTATGGTCTGGTGGACCTGTCCAATAAAATTATAATTCCGCTCCGGTATCAGAGCATTTACGCCCTCGGTAGTCTGCGTTATGCCGTGGAAAATTTAGAAAGCAAAATCGGACTCTTTTCAGATGACGGCGTGCAGGTCACTGATTTTTCGATCGATAGTATTTCCTCCTTTAAAATGGACTATGCCATCGTGTATCAAAATCAAAAGCAAGGCCTGATCGACCGCGGTGGAGAACTAAAACTGGAACCAGCCTATCGCGAAATTTTACTTCTGGATGACGGCTCCATAAAAGTACGCCAGGTGGATTCATGGTTTTTCCTGGATGGGCAAAATAAACTCCTGAAGCAATGCCTCGCGGATTCTGTTCGGCCGATATCAAACGATGCTTATGCGATCAAAGTGAGTGGCAAAGTGCACTTAACCAACAACCTTTTCCAACCTTTGCATAAAGGTCATTTTTCTTCCGTCAGTCCCATACGGAAAGGTAAAGTAGTCTTCCAAAATGGAAATAAAAAAGGACTGGTCAATGCGCAGGGGAAGATCCTTCTCACGGCAAAATATATTGACCTGATCATCAATGAACCTTATCTGCTGGCCAGTGTAAGCATCGGAACCAAAAACCGCTGGGTGGTTTTGGATTCGGCCGGGGAGACTTTATCAGAAAAGAATTACGAGGAAATTGCACCCTTTAACGGAAAATACTTCGCCGTACGAAACCGGAATTATTGGGGCGCTGTGAATGCCCAGGGAAAAGAATTTGTTGCCTGCGTCCATGATTCCCTTTTGCAGCAAAACGGAAGTCATGTGGTGGTCAAGTTCAAAGGAAATTATGGCATTATAAACCTTGATGAAAACTGGATCATCACACCCCAACCCAATATTTTGCAGTTACTGGATGATGAAAGGTATTTTGAGTTTGCCGGAAAAACTACGTTTCTCAAAACCTTAAGCGGAAATATCATTTATTTTTCCGATAATTTTTTGGAGTTTAAAGCGGATCACCTCCTGGAATACCTGCCTACCGGAGCTTTCTGGATAATCGATCTGAACGGTATCATCAGCGACCGTTCGTATCAACCCGAAAGTGCTGAGAAAATTTTTCGAGCGAGCGAAGGTCTTCGTGCAATTCGGAAGGACGGAAAATATGGTTTCATAGACGATCAGGGAAGGTTGCGGATTGCTAACCGGTATGACGATGTCAAACCATTCAGTAATGGACTTGCCGCCATCAAGATCAGGAACAAGTGGGGTTTTATTGATGACCAGGAAAACATCATTATTCAACCGGTATATGAAGCGGTGGAAAGCTTTCGTAACGGTTACGCTATTGTAAGCCAAAATCAGCTCTTCGGCCTGTTGTCCGGTAATGGCAAAGTCGTTTTGCCTTTGCGTTATAATACCATTACCATCAACCGGGAGAATAGATTCATTTTAGAACAGAATGGTCTCACAGGAATGGCCGATAGCAAGGGTGCCATCATTATCAATCCGAAGTACGATGAGGTTACCGACACTGGTAATGGTTATGTGATCGCAGGTCGGAATGGCAAATATGGTTTGCTAACCCTCCAGGGTCTCAGTACTATTCCCATGATTTATGATGGTTTATCATTTGATCCCCACCATCAGGAATACATGGGGATAAAAAAAGCGGAATGGGAGGTGATCAGGTTTTGATTTGTATAAAGCAAAAGGGACTTTACAATGAAAGTCCCTTTTGCGGATTAAAAAAGAATTATTTACTGACCTTCTTTGCGCGGAGCATTCTGGCCAGAGCCTGAAATTGAATCCCGCATGCCTGTGTCAGCGACAACATTTTGCATTTTGTAATAATCCATTACCCCTAAATTTCCTTTCCTGAAAGCTTCCGAAATAGCTTTCGGAATTTCCGCCTCTGCTTCGATTACTTTCGCACGGGCTTCCTGAGCCTTAGCCTTCATCTCCTGCTCTAACGCTACGGCCATGGCTCTTCTTTCTTCAGCCCTTGCCTCAGCTACTTTTAAATCGGCGGATGCCTGGTCGATCTGTAGTTTAGCCCCAATGTTTGCTCCTACATCCACATCTGCTATATCGATGGATAGAATTTCAAACGCTGTTCCTGCGTCAAGACCCCTTGACAAAACAAGTTTTGAAATTTTATCCGGGCTTTCCAGCACCTCCTTATGAGAACGGGCAGAACCAATGGATGATACAATGCCTTCACCGACCCGGGCAAGAATAGTATCTTCCCCCGCACCCCCAACTAACTGCGCAATGCTCGCACGAACAGTAACCCGCGCGATTGCGATCAACTGAATACCATCCGCTGCTACGCCTGCTACTTTCGGTGTGGTAATTACTTTTGGATTCACGGAAATTTGCACTGCCTGGAACACATCCCTCCCAGCGAGATCAATGGCCGTGGCCTGTTTAAAGGTCAGGTTGATATTGGCTTTGTCTGCAGAAATTAAAGCCCTGATAACATTAGGAACATTACCCCCAGCCAGGTAGTGGGTTTCCAGATCATTGGAAGTGAGTTGCAAACCTGCTTTGGTCGCAGTGATAAGTGAGTCGAC
>JAYSOP010000439.1:0-2674 GCA_043722905.1 Chryseolinea sp. | reverse complement strand
CGGAATTAAAATCCATTCTGAATAATGTTCCTGTATCTGCTATAGGTCCCGAAAAAACCGTGGCAACCAAAATAGTCGTCGCCACCGCTGTGTCAGTTTTGATAGTCGGAGGCGCATACTGGTTTTTCAATGAACATGATTCACCGGTTGTTGAACGCACCATAATTCCTAATGAACAACCGATCCCTGGCAATAAGGAAGAGAGCACGCCTAATCCTAATATAGAAACCGAACAAGATCAAGCCCAAAGCAATCCTGTAGAACCGGATAAAAATCAAACATCTGCTGGTACCGAACAGAGCAAGCCATCACTTGAGCGCAAACCTACGCCGCTTAGCGCACCTCGTGAGACCACCAGTGAAAATGAGAACCAAAAACAAGAACCTGTTTTGGATGTCTATGTGCCCACTATCGAAGAAAGCGGGGATAATAATGCGCTTAACAAGGATAACCAGCAAGTTTTTAGCTCTAAAAACTCTTCCTTAATTGTAGAAACGGATACTGAAAACAGAAGATACTCTTTCCATTATCAATTCCGGGCGGGTAAATTATTTTTATACGGACCTCTGGAGAAAAAGCTTTACGAGATACTGGAATTTTTCAGCGATGAAAAACGAACTGTATTCCTCTACTATAAGGAGAACTATTATCTTCTGGATGAAAAAGATTTTAATATCAAGCCGCTAACACCCATCACAGATCCTTCCTTACTGAAAAAATTAAGAGAATCGCGAAGTACAAAATAAACTTTTTAAAACATTAGCCCGGCTGCCCTCCCGCAACCGGGTTTTTTTTTAGCCTAATATGATTTTCATAAATGAGGTCAGGCTATCCTTTTTTTCCTAAATTTGGCCCTAAGCATGGAAAAGGGAACGCATAAAAAGAAGCTCGGAGGCTACCCGGCAGTGGGTGTGGTGATCAGCACTACGCTGGCTCTTTTTGTGGTGGGATTGTTTGGCCTGCTGCTAATCTATTCTCAACAACTTGAAAAGCAGGTTCGGCAAAACATCCGGATGCAGGTTTACCTCAAATCAAATGTTTCGGAAAATCAGCGACTGGAAATTAAAAATAAAATTCAGGCCCTCGAATACGTATCCAAAGATCAGGATAGAGCGCTAAGTTTTATACCAAAAGACGAGGCCGCGAAGACTTTTATCGCTGAAACGGGAGAAGATTTTACCAGTTTCCTGGGAGAAAATCCTTTGAGGGATGCTTTCCTGGTAAGTATCGATCCCGCATTTCACACACGGGAGAAAATGGAAAAAATAAAAACCGATCTGCAGAAGATGAATGGAGTATTTCAGGTTTTTTATGTAGAAGGATTAATCGAAACGGTGAATGATAACGTTACAAAAATCGGTCTTGTGTTGGCCAGTGTCATTTTGCTCCTGCTGTTGACAGTGTCACTGCTGATCAATAATACGCTTCGCATTGCTTTGTTTTCGCAACGATTTCTCATCCGAAGTATGCAACTGGTGGGAGCAAAAAAATGGTTTATTCAGCGACCTTTTTTATTGCGCGCCGCAGGTTACGGTTTAATGAGTGGAGTAGTCGCGTCCTTCGTTATCTGGATGCTGTCAGATTATGCCCAGAAAAAAATTACGGATCTAAAAGTACTGCACGATCATCAACAGTTTTTGATATTGCTGGGGGTGATCATGATGATGGGGATTCTGGTGGCCGTATTAAGCACTTTCTTTTCAATCCGGAAATACCTCAAAATGTCTTTAGAAGAATTGTATTAAGTGATAATATATTATGGATAAGCTTCCTTTCGGCAAAAAAAATTACCAGTGGATGATCATAGGGATTGTTACCCTTGTCATGGGTTTCACTATTATGTCCCTTGATCAGCAACAACACGGCTTTGGGTTTTTAGGGCTAACGCTGGGTCCGATTATCGTAATGGCCGGATTCATCATTGAAATTTATGCCATCCTTCACCGACCAACAAAATAAACTTTCTGGCTTAGCCAGGGATTTGCCCCTGATTCACGAGCAACACCATGTCAATATTCGAATCGATCATTCTCGCGATAATAGAAGGCGTCACTGAATTTCTCCCTGTTTCTTCCACGGGCCATATGATTATCGGATCTTCCCTTATGGGTATTGCTCAGGATCCGTTTACAAAAATGTTTACAGTAGCCATCCAGTTCGGCGCCATACTTTCGGTAGTAGTATTATACTGGAGACGGTTTTTCCAGTCTTTTGATTTCTATTTTAAAATCTTACTGGCATTTATCCCTGCTGTAATTTTCGGGCTGTTGCTGAAAGATTATATTGATGCGCTTTTAGAACGCGTTGATGTGGTTGCTTACATGCTTCTGGCGGGCGGAGTTTTCTTTTTATTTCTGGACAGGATTTTTAAACCCGGAAACCTTGAAAGCGAAGAAGTCACTTACCCTAAAGCCATTAAGATCGGATTCTTTCAGGTAATCGCCATGGTGCCGGGAGTATCGCGCTCCGCAGCTACCATTATTGGTGGATTGTCGCAAAACCTAAATAAAAAAACGGCAGCGGAATTTTCCTTTTTCCTCGCAGTCCCTACCATGTTTGCGGCTACCGTTTATTCGATGTACAACTTTTTCAAAGAAGGTGGTTCCTTTGGAGCAGGCGAAATTCAAGCCTTGCTCATAGGAAATGTCGTCGCTTTTCTGGTGGCCATGGCTGC
>JAYSOP010000438.1:0-4480 GCA_043722905.1 Chryseolinea sp. | reverse complement strand
CCCATACGGTTTCTTAACCTGGTGAACAGGCTGCCATTCGTCTTCTCCATATAATATCCGGTAAAAATAATGTTCCTTCATTACAAAAATCATAACCTTACCAGGCGCGAATTTTTCATGGAGAAATGCGATAACTGTTAAATTCATTAAACGCGAAATTCGATATGACATTGTATGAAACACATTGTCTGGCTGAATTGGCTGTCTGGCAGAAGCGAATGCAGGCGGAGCCCTCATTTTCCAGTCAGCTTGCCAAAAGATTGCAGAACAGAATTAATAGGGTTATTCCGGAAAAAGTGCATAAGGCGATCACCCTCGCCATCAAGCAGATGACGCGCGCTGTATTTTTCGGGGCGGGCTTTACATCACGCGTGCCACAAAAAGAAACTGATCTTCAAAACTGTGAGATCAAGGTGCTTGAACGCATAAAATTTTACCGTAATACGGCAGCAGCAGAAGGCGCGTTAACGGGAGCCGCCGGTATTCTTCTTGGATTAGCGGATTTCCCACTGTGGTTAACTTTAAAAATGAAAATGCTTTTTGAAGTGTCGACAATTTACGGCTTTGACACAACCCGGTATCAGGAAAGGGTTTACATTCTTCATATTTTCGAACTATGCTTTTCAAGTGCCTTGCATCGTAATAAAATTTATAAAATCATCGCAGACTGGGTTGAACATGAAAAAAATCTGCCCTCAGACATCAATGAATTTGACTGGAGGAGTTTCCAGCAGGAGTATCGTGATTACATCGATATCGCAAAATTATTACAGTTGATTCCCGGTATCGGGGCGGTCGTTGGCGCATACGTAAATCACCGGTTAACTACGCGTTTGGGGAAAACGGCAATGAATGCGTACCGGATGCGATGGAATGAAAAACAAAACCGGGTGCTTGATCAGCACCCGGTAGCGTAAGGTTCTATGGCATCGCAGCCGTTCCCCAATACGAGTTTACATCACCATAATAGCTGTGATCATTGGTTTCAGGCCAGTGACTCTTATCGAAACCCGGAGCAAGCCGCAAATAATCTTTATCCCGATCCAGAATGAATACATGCCTTCCCTCTGCCACACGCAGCTCATCAAAGGGAATGGCAAATAATTTTCCGCCAATTCCCAGGAACGAACCGTATTCAATGACGGCGTATTCAACATGTCCGCTGGAAATATTAATCATCAGGTTATCAATGGTGCCCAGGTCCTCTCCCTGTGTATTTTCTACCTTATCACCAATGATGGAAGTGGCGGTAAGCCTTTCCAGGGGAAGGTTTGGCGTAGGACCATCCTGATTAGAACCCGTGCGATTGTCAATTTCATATTCTTTTTCTTCAAAACTACCCATAAGACCTCCTTTTTTAGTTTCGTTAAATCTTCGATCTCCGGAGGGTAAAAAAGTATTCCTTTGATCAGGAGAATCGTCCTGACACGTATATTAATTTCTACATTGCGCCGGTTTTAAGCCTTTAAACACGCCAATACAATAAATAACTCTTTTAACCGACTTCATTTTATATCCCTGCTGCATCGATGGAAAAAAAACCCAAAGTCACTATAGGCCACGTTTTCAAAACGATTATCTGGCCGAGACGAAAAATAATATCGGTGGGTCTGGTCCTCATTGTGATTAGCCGGCTGGCTGGGCTCGTGTTGCCGGGCGCCACCAAATATCTTATGGATGATGTGATCGCCAAGCATGACCTCCAAATGCTGAAGTACCTTTTGATCGCGGTTGTTTCTTCCATCATCGTTCAGGCCATAACGTCCTTCCTCCTCACTAAAATACTCAGTGTTGAGGCGCAACACCTCATCTCAGTTCTTCGCTCACAAGTCCAGAAAAAAATATTAAGGTTACCGGTGCGCTTTTTTGATAATGCCAAATCCGGCGCCCTTGTATCCAGAATAATGACTGACGTAGAAGGCGTCAGAAATCTGGTGGGGACTGGTCTGGTTCAGTTAGTCGGTGGCTTATTGAGTGCTGTGATCTGTTTATTCCTGTTGATCCGGATCAGCCCATTGATGACTTTATATGTTTTGGTTCCGGTAGCCATATTCGGTTTCATATCACTGCGGGCCTTTGCTTATATCAGACCGATTTTTCGCGAACGAGGCATCATCAATGCGGAAGTGACAGGGCGATTAACAGAAACCCTCAATGGCATCCGGGTAATAAAAGGATTCAATGCCGAGGAGCAGGAAATTAAGACTTTTGAAAAAGGAGTTGAAAAACTTTTTCTGAATGTTAAAAAAAGCCTTACCTCCACAAGTCTCGTGACGAGTTCTGCAACCTTTCTGCTGGGTCTTGCCAGTACGGGTATAATGGGAATCGGAAGTTATATGATCATGCAGGGGGAGTTAACCTTTGGGGATTTTTTGTCGTTTACCCTGTACCTCGGCTTCATGATCGCGCCCATTGTGCAGATGAGCAATATAGGCAGTCAGCTCACGGAAGCTTTTGCAGGGCTGGATCGCACAGAAGAAATCATGAATACGCCCATTGAAGACGATGGGACGACCCGTACCCTTTCCGTTGGAGAGATCAATGGCGACCTTATTTTCGACAAGGTAAGTTTTGCCTACGAAGAGAATAAAAATGTGCTTAATGCGATTAGTTTTAAGGCACCTCCAGGGTCTGTAACGGCCCTGGTGGGCACATCGGGGTCTGGTAAGTCAACTATTGCCGGCTTGGTGGCGACGTACCTGAACCCAAGCAGCGGGCTTATAACGATTGATGGCATTGACCTTTCGCAGGTCAATCTCGATAGTTACCGTAAACAACTAGGCGTGGTGTTGCAAGATGATTTTCTGTTCGAAGGCACGATCCGTGAAAACATACTTTTCCCCAGACCCGATGCTTCCAATCAAGACCTGGAGATGGCCGTTCATGCGGCGTATGTTCACGAGTTTACCGATCGATTTGAAAAGGGACTCGACACGCTTATAGGAGAACGCGGAGTAAAGTTATCCGGTGGACAGCGTCAAAGGATCGCGATTGCCCGAGCCATACTGGCCAATCCCCGAATATTAATACTGGATGAGGCCACGTCAAATCTTGATACCGAGAGTGAATCTTTCATTCAGCAAAGCCTGAGCAACCTGATGAAAGGACGAACGACATTTGTGATTGCTCACCGCTTAAGCACCATCCGCCAGGCTACCCAGATACTGGTAATTGAACAAGGCTCTATTGCAGAACGGGGCAAACATGAAGAACTTATTCAGAAAAAAGGAAGGTACTTTGAACTCTACACCTATCAGGCGAGGATTTAAAACCATTTCGAGGTTTGAAATTCGAGGTTTAAAATTTGAAGTTCAAAAATAACAACATTGATGACTGGCGTTCTTATGAAAACTTTAATCCCTATCAAAGGTCAGCGTTTGTGCGCCAAATAATGCCAAGGCCCCGATCAAGGGTAGTGTACATCGGACCCAGTTGAAATTGGGGGGTTACAAATGGTTCGCCTCTTTGGGGTAGATGATCAGTGGTCTTAATTTCGTAAATTTTTACAAGAAAATAGCCCGTTGCAGGCGGGCTATCTTTTATAAGCTTAAGGTCAGATTACCTGTTTTCCAGGATTGTATTTCTCGTGTCCTTATCTTCCTGCGAACGTTTTCCTTTCCTGGATTTTTGCGTTCCGCCACCGGAAGGGGTTTCTCCCTTTTCCATTACACTTTTCAGATCGAGAATATCGTTCTTCATCATATTTTCAGCCACGGGACTGAATATCTTCGCAGCGATACCACCCACATCTCCGGCAGGTAAACGATAGGTCATCCTCACATGAATTTCCGTTCGATTTTCAGGAGCCTCTTTGAACCTCACCTGCCCTGCATTATCAACTGTTGAACCCGGCAGTGATCGCCAGGAAATAAACTCATTCGCCCGGTCATCTACAATTTCCGCCTCCCAGGAAACGGAACCTAAACCTGCAGGCCCTTTGGCAGTCCATTTCGATTTCGTATCGGTAATTTCCTCGACCGTTTCAAGATGCTTCATAAAACGTGGAAGATTTTCAAGGTTTCTCCAGAACGAATAAACCTCAGACCTCGGTTTGTCAACCGAAACGGTCGCTTCAATTTCAACTGGCGAGCCTGGTTTCTGAACCGTATTTCTCCCCAGGGCATTGTTTACAGCACAATAACCACTTATACCCCGTACCAGCAAAAAACCTCCCGTTAAGAGCATACTCAATCCACCGGGTGACCGGACATTCCGTAAGGCCATCACCGTTAACGCGGCACCTCCAAGAGCAGATATAATACGCTCAGAATTGCCAACGTTAATAATGCTGGACCCTGTACCCGGTGCCAGTGCACTAGTTTCGGCATCCGGGTTGATGGTGTTGGTTAAATTACTTGTATCCATAATTAATATCAGGTTAGTTAAAAGTTACTAATTAACCTGTAGGGAAAAAAAACATGCGTGCACCAGGGGAAAAATCTTTATGGCAGGTGGCAGGGAGGATAATACAGTTGTTCTG
>JAYSOP010000437.1:0-4015 GCA_043722905.1 Chryseolinea sp. | reverse complement strand
ATTTCGGCTCTGTAAGAGAAAATGACATAGCTTTCGTGACTTTCTCCTGTAATAAAGCAACCTTCAGGACATCATCCACTGTATCTACATAATAAAAAGTAAGTCCTTTGAGGTAGTGTTTCTCAATTTCATCTATATCCCTGCGGTTTTTGGCGCTGAGCACAATTTCCTTAATTCCGCTTCGCTTGGCAGCCAATATTTTTTCTTTAATGCCCCCTACCGGCAACACTTTTCCACGCAAAGTGATTTCTCCAGTCATAGCCAGATTTAATTTTACTTTCCGTTGCGTAAAAATAGAAGCCAGCGAGGTGAACATAGTAATCCCCGCGGAGGGTCCGTCTTTTGGAACAGCACCGGCAGGAACGTGAATGTGAAGATCATATTGCTGAAACACACGGTGGTCTATTGATAGATTCTCCGCATTAAATTTCAGATAAGATAATGCCGCCATTGCGGATTCTTTCATCACCTCTCCCAACTGCCCGGAAATAGTGAGTGCACCCTTACCTTTACTCAAACTCGATTCAACAAAAAGAATTTCTCCACCCACCTGGGTCCAGGCTAACCCCGTTACGACACCTGCAATTTCATTACCCTGATATAACTCTTCGTCGTGAATCTCAGCACCCAAAATTTTTCGCGCGGTTTCTTCGGTTACCAGTTTGTCATATTCCTCCTCCATAGCAACCGATTTGGCTACATGGCGCACTACCCTACCTACCTTGCGCTCCAGACTTCTTACACCTGATTCGCGTGTATAACTATTGATAATTTTTGCTACTGATTGCTTGGTGAATTTTACCTGTGAAGATTTCAATCCGTGCTCCTTTAATTGCTTCGGGATGAGATGTTTCATGGCGATCTCAACTTTCTCTTCCTGCGTATAGCCTGTTACCTCAATGATCTCCATTCTGTCGCGAAGCGCGGGATGAATCGTATCCATCGCGTTAGCGGTAGCAATAAATAAAACCTTTGATAAATCATAATCCACTTCCAGATAGTTATCACCGAAAGCGTGATTTTGTTCCGGATCCAGCACTTCAAGCAAGGCCGAAGATGGATCACCCCGGAAATCTGATTTCACCTTATCAATTTCATCCAGAATAAAAACGGGATTGGAGGATTGAGATTTCTTAATGTTTTGCAAAATTTTACCTGGCATTGCCCCCACATAGGTTTTGCGATGACCCCGGATTTCGGCTTCGTCATGCACCCCGCCTAAGGACATCCGTATGTATTTCCGTTGCAATGCTTTTGCGATAGATCGGCCCAAAGAAGTTTTTCCCACACCGGGAGGACCATACAAACAGAGAATGGGCCCTTTCATATCTTTCTTCAATTTAAGAACAGCCAGATATTCAAGTATTCGTGTTTTTACTTTCTCCAATCCGAAATGATCCTGGTTTAAAATTTTCTTTGCACGTTTTAAATCAAAATCATCACTGGTAAACTCACCAAAGGGCATGTCGAGCATGAACTCCACATAATTCATGGCAACCGGATATTCTGCCGCCATAGGATTTATTCTCAGCAATTTTTCAAGCTCTTTTTTGAAGTGATCCGATACGGGTTTTGTCCATTTTTTGCTCTCTGCACGTTTGCGGAGTTTTTCAACTTCCTTATCCGGACCATCATATCCCAATTCATCCTGCAAAACTTTTATTTGTTGGCGCAGAAAGTAATCCCGTTGTTGCTGATCAATATCGGTGTGGACCTTTTTTTGAATTTCATGTTTGATCTCCAGCATCTGTATATCGCGAAGCATAAATTGAAGCAATAAGGTACCCCGCTCAATTATGTTCTGCGTTTCAAGAATTTTTTGCTTATCCGATACATCTACATTCAGGTTGCTGGAAAGGAAATGAATGAGAAAAGACATACTGGAAATATTATCCAGGGCAATCTGGGCTTCCTGCGGGATTTCAGGATTTAGTTTTAATATTTTTAAAGCAGCATCTTTGAGAGACTGCACCAGCGCTTTGGCTTCTTTGCCGTTAATATTCAGTACCGGCTCGGTGAGGAGATTAATTTTTGCCGTCAGATATGGATCCTCCTGCACAAACTCCCGGATGCTAAACCGGTTTTTTCCCTGAATTATGATGGTCGTATTACCGTCGGGCAAAACTAACATTTTGATAATGCGCGCAACCGTACCCGTTCGGTATAAATCGTCTATTGCAGGTTCTTCAGCCTGAGAGTTCTTTTGCGCAATGACCCCGATTATTCTACCTCCCTGATAGGCTTTTTTTACAAGCCTGATAGACTTTTGTCTGCCTACCGTAATGGGTATAACAACGCCCGGGAATAAGACCGTGTTTTTAATCGGCAGAATAGATAATTCTTCCGGCAGGTCCTCGGGTTTAAGATCAGTTTCCTGTTCAGGATTGATCATTTGGATAAGATCATCAGATTCTTCTTGCACCAATTGTATTGCTAATGTTTTAAACATGCGATCAAATGACAGTATGACACAACAACGAAACTATTGTTGGTTTAATTCATAACCCGTTAGTTGGACAATAGTAGTGCCAGCAGAGTTGTAAAAGAAATAAAAATGTAACAACTTTAATGTGTTTTAGAGCCCATTTTAACAAAAAAGGTTCTGTGAAAACCTATTTTTTCATCTTAATTACCGCTTTTCTCCTTAATACCTTCGTGCCCCTGCGGGCCCAGAGGAATAAAAATAAATTTAAAAGTGGTGGTATTATTCAATTGAACGATAGCATGACAACCTACGGTCAATCTGACATCTTTAGTTTTCCAAACCTTAATAAAACAAAATTTTATAAAAGTGAAGATATTCTTACCAGACTTAAGCGTCTTGAATTATCTCTTGCTGATGAGGAACAGTATAACACCCTGAGAAAGTATATCAGTAATTTTGGAATTGAGAACTTCAGTGCCAATACCCCGATGATCTGGAAGTTGGCTAAGCTCTCAGAAAAATATGGACCACCGGGTGAATCTGTTCTGCTTTACAAATTGGTATTAAAACATTACCGGAAAAATACGGACATCAATAAGGTTCAAAAAGAATTTGATAGCCTTTCTATTTTTGAAAAAGATATTTATGTGCCGCTCAAACAATATTATGAACTGGTGGCGTATCGAAAAGAAATTGACACACTTCGTCCTCCACATGGCGTGCTGATGAAGATGGGTGAGTGGGTTAATTCTGAAAAAGCTGATTATGGACCAACCATTGGTAACCTTGATTCCCTGCTGCTCTTTACCTCGAAAAGAAATTCTGGTCTCCATAGCATTGAGCGTACCTATAATGAGGACATTTTTTTTACACGGAAGGAAAATGGTCAGTGGATGGAGGCCGAGGAATTTAAAACCATTAACACCCGTTTTAATGAAGGTTCAGCCTGTCTGAGCAAAGATGGAAAGATTCTGTATTTTGCTCGGTGCAACTCTCCCGATTCCTTTGGTAACTGTGATATTTTCGAAGCCACACTGAAAGAAGATAGCACCTGGGCTAACGTCAGGAATCTGGGTACCAACATCAATACAATTGCCTGGGATTCCCATCCATCATTATCGCAT
The DNA here is from genome assembly GCA_043722905.1 of Chryseolinea sp. Classification (GTDB taxonomy): domain Bacteria; phylum Bacteroidota; class Bacteroidia; order Cytophagales; family Cyclobacteriaceae; genus Chryseosolibacter. The sequence goes on along the minus strand of JAYSOP010000437.1, from coordinate 466 downwards.
ACAGGAGATACTTTATTTTTTGCTTCTGACCGGCTCGGCGGATTTGGGATTTCAGATATTTATTATTCGGTAAAAGACACTAAGGGAACATGGCAGAAAGCTATGAACATCGGTCCGATTATAAATACGCGCGGTAATGAGGTTAGCCCCTTCTTTCATCACCGCTATAACGTACTGTACTTTAGTTCGGATGGTCAACCACTGAATTTCGGAGATTTTGATATTTACAAATCTTACCGGCAAAAAGTAAACTGGGGAGAGCCCAAAAATATTGGTCCTTTAGTGAATGGTTCAGGAAGCGAATATTATTTTACCATCGATTCGGAATCGAATCAATTATTTTATGCCCGCTCGGATGAAAATGATATTGAAAATCTGGACCTTCACGCATTTCCTGTTCCAATGGAAGCACAACCAACTGCGGTTGCGCATCTGAAAGGGTCCCTTATCAATGCCGAAACCAAAA
>JAYSOP010000436.1:0-10697 GCA_043722905.1 Chryseolinea sp. | reverse complement strand
CTTTCCAAAAACTGTTCGCCTCCGGCAAACCATTTTACTTTCTTAAACTGACAACCTACTGCACTTCTTACGACTTCGCGCGCTTCTACCAAGCACGAGCGATAAACAATACTATCAATGCGTGATGTATTGTTCCAGATTCTCTATAATAAATTTCTGTTCTTGAATGATATATTTAACAACGTCCCCAACCGAAATCAACCCAATCAGTTTGTCGTTCTCCATAACCGGAAGGTGACGGATTTTCTTTTCGGTCATTATTTTCATACACTCTTCTATGCTGCTGTCGCAGGTTACCGTCACAGGCCCTTCTGTCATGATCTCACCAATGATTGTTTCTTTTGATGATTTCCCTCTCAGAATCAATTTCCGTGCGTAATGGCGTTCAGTAAAAATGCCCACAAACCTCCCGTCGTCAATTACCAGAAGGGCACCGATATTTTTCTCGAACATAAGTTCGAGCGCCTGATAAACCGTTACTGTTGAGGCAACAGAATAGATGGCGTTGCCCTTCGTCTGAATTATATTTCTGACCTTTCCCATAGTGGTTTTTTTAGGGGGACGTTTGAAGGTATATCATTTCTCCGAAAAAACAAACGATTTCGCCCATAGATTAGGACAAAATTACAATACCCGGGTTTTTTGGGTTCCGGAATTTGAATACCTGAAAGAAATTAGGAAAAGCCGATAAGCCAATCCTCAAACTATAGGCCTGGGGATGAGTCCCCTATACTTTTTATTCGGACATCAGGCAATTAGATCATTGCCCTGCGCTGTGTTTGATGCAAGCATAATGAAATCAGGTTTTCACCATTTGCCAACGTGCGCAATAGGGGTTTAAGGATTAAATTCATTTAGTTCAAGTCCAGGTTCCTCCGACCTGACTGGGGCAATAAGGATTTATATTGATAGGAGCGTTTTGTTTTTGAACGCGCCGGCCACTCTGAAATACAGCATATGCATTTTACTCCATTAACCCGTTGGCGCTACAGCTTTCGGTATTTTTTTTTTGCAATCGATATCTCAGCCAAAAATCAAAGTAAGTTTACATCAAAGGCCCTCGCGATCGGCATCTCTTTATCTTTACTCAAAATTGATGGAGACTATATGAGCGCAATACAAATGCTAGGGTTGTTGGCAGGATCCTTAACCACGGCGGCTTTTTTACCACAAGTTCTTAAAACGTGGAAAAGCCGGTCGGCAAAAGATTTGTCGTTGGGGATGTTTTTGCTTTTTTGCCTGGGTGTGGCTTTGTGGCTGGTTTACGGGTTTGCAGTGAACGACCTGCCAGTAATAGCTGCTAATCTTTTAACCCTGATTCTGGCGGTCACGCTGCTTTTTTTTAAACTGAGGTTCAAGCAATAGCAGGATTATCTATTGGTCTGTTGCTAACTATTAAGTGTCGTATCATCAGTGTGTAATGCAGATCCACCTGCTTCGTAAAAGGGTTGTAGAATACTCTGAGTAAAGGGTAAATTTGAATCCCGTTTAAATCTTTCCCCATAAGTCTATTTTTTTCAACAGGGTCGGCTAGCCTAAAAGGTTGGGTAATCTTTCTTTCCATAATTTGTTCTCGTGAAAGATGGTCCTGAATAATAGGTGTGGGATTGGTACGAGTTTTTTAAAACAAAATGAAATCCCTTTTGAAATCAAATTTGAATAGAGGGTTTGCTGCTGGATAGGGGCAAAAGGTGAAACAATATTTCTCTGATTCCCCTCATTGCTTGGGAAGATGTCTTGACAACTTTGTTATGGAGAGATATGGATATGAAAAAGACGAATTACTTAGATCTAATAACCTCAATAGACGTTTTAAATACTTTAAATGGTGGAGTGAGTGAACCTCAGCTAAACCTTGGACATTTTGAAGACTATCGTGAGATCCGTTTAAAGGTTCCGGGAATCAGTCTGGATGATATGCGGGTAGAGATTCATAACAACAATCTTTCCATTTTCTACCTGATCAATATTATTTGCAGCGATAAGATGATCCCCCTTCCAAGGTTTGTATATAATCGGAATGTGCCCTATTATATAGACATCAGCAAGATTAACGCACGGTTGGAAGAAGAGGAGCTAATTGTCAATCTTCCTTATAATCGTTTGGCCAGCGGATACCATAAAGACATCAGAATTACAGAGGGTTAATCGGCAATTGACTGGTAAGTTAAAACCTTGAATTTTTCTCCGATATTTCCATATTGGCTGTTAAAAACATTGGTATAGATCAATCCAATTAATCGCTCACTGGGATCGGCCCAATATTGTGTGTTAAAAGCCCCTCCCCAGGAGAATGAACCAATGCCAACCGGTGAGCTAAAATCATTTTTAGCCGTTTCTAAACCAAAGCCTAGTCCAAACTCATTGTTTAATTCTGGAATTTGATCGGTCAGCATGAGCGCTACTGTTTTCCTGCTTAAAAGCCGGGTCCCGTTGAATTCACCGTAGTTTAAGAACATCTGTAAAAACCTTGCATAATCTTCCACGGTAGATGATAAACCAGCCCCGCCGGAAAAGTAGGTTCCCTTTAAAGTTGGATAATCCGGATTAACAGCATCGTATGCTCCCGCTTTCATTTTAAAGACTTTGCCATCCTTATTCCCATGAAGGGCTACCAGCCGATTATGTTTTTCTTTCGGGAGGTAAAAATAAGTGTCCTTCATACCGAGGGGAGAGAAAATGCGCGTACTTAAAAATTGGTCGAAAGGCATGCCTGACCATATCTCGACAAGATATCCCAGAACATCTGTATTCAGACCGTAAGTCCAGCGTTCGCCGGGTTGGTGTTTCAGCGGCATACCCCCCAGGATTTTCATTTTTTCTGCTAAAACCTGGTGATCGTTTCCTATTCCGCTTGGGATGTTGGCCTTGGCGTATATAGCCTTAAAATCCTCACTGCCAATTACGGCATAATCAATTCCTGAAGTGTGGGTAAGTAAATGGCGGATGGAAATCTCTTTGACAGCAGGTTCCATTGTAAAAGTAGAATCTTGTTTATTGAAAGACTTCAACACCTTTGGATTTTTAAATTCAGGTATGTATTTAGAGACAGGTTCGTCCAGTAAAAACTTCCCTTCCTCCCACAGCATCATCACGGCAAGGCTTGTAATGGCTTTGCTTTGTGAAGCGATGCGAAAAATATCATCCCGCTTTAATGCGGCTTTATCATCTACATTTCGGAATCCAAAGGCTTTATAATAGGCTATTTTTCCATCTCGTATAATCAGCGCTACGGCTCCCGGGATCCATTGATTTTTTACATGTTCCTCTAACATTTTGTCAATGCGGGCTAGCCGGTTTTCCGAAAAGCCCGCATCTTCTGGTTTGACGGGGGTAGTAAAATTTTTTACGGATTGAGCATTCAGCCCGAACCCAAATAAAAGCAACAAGAGCAGATACGAAATTTTCATCATTATAAAGCGCGTGGTTTTAAACCGTTACATGTGACCAGTTCTCACCGGTTTTAATACGATGGATTTGCATGTCAGAAACCTTGTATTGCTTTGCCAGTGCTTTTAAGGTTGGTTGTTTTTTTGATTGGAGGGCGCGTTTAATCTGCCTAACCTTTGCGGCATTTAATTTAGGACCTTCTTCAGGATTTTGACGGATCAGAACGTTAGGATCTTTTAAGGCGTGTTCAATCTGAGATTCATGTCTTACCCATTTAAGGTTACCCGCTTTGTTATTTTCCTTCAAATGATCCAGGTGAATGACAAAGCTATGCTTGGGGCTTGGCTGCTTTGAAAAATATTCAGCCACCAGGCGGTGCAGGTAATAGTTTTGACGGTTCGCTTCACGACCAATCGTCACACTGGGATACCCTTGCGTCAGCCGCGGTCTTAATACATAGCCGTCTTCGACTTTTGTCTTGAAACTTACAATCCGGCCGCGGCTCGAAATAGCATAACGTTTTGTGGTTACGCCCTTCTTCAGACCAAGTTCTTTCCAGCGTTCACCTGCCAGTGACTTGATCGTTTTGTTTTTGTTGGATGTCTTTGCCATAATTAATTTAATTTTTCTGAGTATAGAGGTATTAACGAGTGAAAATAGGTGAGGATATTTTCAAGTATTTTATCGGATGACCGGTTAATAATTTTTCTTCCATCAATTTCTTTCACTGGTGTAAGTTCTCCCATTGTTCCTGTGGCAAAGACAATATCCGCATTGTAGAACTCGGTAAGCGAAAGGTTTTTTACTTCAAGAGGAATCGACTGATCCTCACATATACCCATAATTAAATCTCTGGTAATCCCATGGAGGCAGGAGTCGGCATGGGGGGTAGATACCATTCCTTTCCTGATCATAAAAATGTTTGCATCATTCAGCTCGGAAACAAAACCTTTGTCATCCAGCATAATGGCGGCATCTACTCCCGCAACGTTTGCCTGCACCTTTGCCAGAATATTATTGAGCAGGTTATTGTGATGTATTTTCGAATCCAGGAATTGCGGGTTGTTCCTCCGTTGTGAACTGGTAATAACGCGTATGCCAGCAAGGTTATCGTAAACAAGCGGTTTCCATTCAGCCAGTACAATCAGGCAAGAACCTGACGTGTTTAGCCGGGGATCCATGCCCGAAGTAATTTTTTCTCCTCTGGTAAGGGTTAGCCTTATGTGTGTTTCATCACGCATGCCGTTCGCTGCAAGTGTTTCAAAAATGGCTTTTTTAATAGTTTCTCTTTCCGGTATGTGGTCAAAGGCCAGCGCATGCGCTGAGGCCTCCAAACGATCCAGATGCCGGTCGAGGCAAAATATTCCTTCTTTATACACTCTTAACCCTTCCCATACTGCATCTCCACCCTGAACAACACTATCGAATACTGAAACTTTTGCCTGGTCTCTGGGTAGTAATTTTCCGCCTACGTGTACTTGTATATGGGCATTTTCACGGTGAAACTTTTGTAACATATTAATGTTAACTCTTCACGATAAGAACAGATGTTTCAACCGATCATTTTCCCTCTAAGAGATGGGTATCGGGCTTAAGTAAAGTAAGGACTATTTTATTGAATGATCAAGCTTTTATGGAAAATGGTACCAGTTTTTCGTAAAAGCTCGCAGCCTCCATGCACAGGCCCTGAAGTCCCGCAGGCAACGGCTGGCTGCTGGTCGGCTGCCTGTCGAAGCCTGAAGACTGATGAACATTTGCATACCAGAACTTCGCCCAAACGCCATCGTAAGGTTTTGGGCCCTTCGGCCAATGAACCATACGTTGTTCAAATTCAAGCCCGCACCGAAGGCAAAGCTTTTGTAAGACCGAGGATGGATCCTTCAACAAAAAGCCCGAATCAATGACAATGGGCTCTTGGCCTTTTTCCTGTAACTGTGAAAATAAAGTATACTGAAATTCAATCCCGATGTCGCGCATTACTGGTTCCTGGATCACCTTTGAATAGCTCGCGATAATTTCTTTTGGATCCCGAATCAAAAAAATGTTTACGGCACCGGGAACAAATGGATGATCCAGAACCTCCATATGATGGGCCATGTTCTTCAAAAACAAAACCGGTTTCTTCTGAGACAAGGAGATTTTTTTTATTACCTCGTCTTCTGCCTGTGGCATTGCGAGAAGTACGGTCTCAGTTCCGGGGTGAGCTACTTTACTTCTGGATAGGTACACGCCATAAAAGGGCTCATCTAAAACAAAGGTGTCTGTCCGCTGTGCAAATGAATACATAAGGGCTGTCGAAACGTTTCGCGGTCCGGAAATGAGGTTGAGTATCACTTATTCTGAAAATTCTTTCCTTACTACCAACAGATAATAATCTTTTTCGATGAGAAGATAACCCTGTTCATAACAATAAAAGTACTGCGCCCCTTCCCTGGTTTTGTATGTACTCGTAAAATAGCTGAAGTTAAAACCTTTTCCTTTTAATTTTTCGTGGCTAACCTTGTTTTTACCTGTTGGATTCATACTCAATAGTATGCGCCGGTTTTTCCGCAAAATATTATTGATGTTTCTGACATAATTAATACCGTCACTATTCAGGCGGTTATTGTAAGCTATTCGGCACAAGTCCGAGCAAAATTTTTTGTCAATGCGGCCCTTGAATGGGGTATCACACTCCACGCATAATTTCACTTCCGGAGAGGGCATTTTATTATCCGTTTACAAACGTTTACAAACGAATATAATCGATTATAAGCGTTTAACATACGACTCCCCTGTTTTTCATCCTTCACCTTTGTAATGTCAACGGCAAAATAGCCTGAGGCATCAAAAAAATCATGTTTAACAATTAAAATTTACCATTATGAAAAGTTTAAGAAACAGTGTTCAACTCATTGGAAGATTGGGTAAGGATCCGGATGTAAAAGACTTTGCTGACAAGAAAAGAGCGTCATTCTCCATCGCTACAACGGATTCGTACAAAAATCAAAAAGGTGAAAAAGTGGAAGACATCCAATGGCACAATGTGGTTATTTGGGGAAAATTGGCAGGCATTGCAGAAAAATACCTCAAGAAAGGAAATGAGGTAGCCATTGAGGGCAAACTGATTCACAGAGTATACGAGACCAATGGTGAAAAACGATACATGACCGAGATCAGTGTCAATGATTTTGAAATGTTGGGAGGGAAGAGGAACAGCGATTAATAAACAAGAAGCCTGGCACCAGCCAGGCTTTTTTTTATCCCGGGGCAATCTAAACGCTGCTTGTTCATTGTTGAATTCTGCCTTTTATTCCGGGAAGATCAAATTCCCCTAAAATACGTTACATAACCGGTCGGGAGCCTCAGTGGTTTTTTCTTAGTTTTGCTTTTGATGACATTCTTATATCCTTCGTTTCTTTGGGCTTTAACTGCGCTCTCTATTCCGGTACTCATTCACCTTTTTAATTTCCGAAGAACTACGCGCATTTTCTTTTCCAATAACCGCTTTCTGAAACAAGTTAAAGAAGTCACTACTGCCAAGAGACGCCTGAAACATTATTTGATACTGGCCTCCAGATTGCTCTTTCTTTTCTTTCTTATTATTGCTTTTTCTCAGCCCATAATTCCGGCAAAGGATCAGTTAGATGCGGAAAAAAATATTGTGATTTACCTCGATAACAGCCAAAGTATGTCAGCGCAGATGTCTGATAAAACTCCGGCTTTTGATGCGGCGTTAAATTTTGCAAGGAGTATAGTGGATTTGTTTCCGCCGGATACCCGTTACAGAATCCTCACCAATGATTTTGCACCTTTTTCAAATACCTTCAAGACAAAAACAGAAGCGCTGGATATTCTCGCCCAGGTACGTACTTCTTCTGCCAGCAGATCAATGGAGGAAATTAAGAACCGGCTCTCGCAGAACGGCGCAAACCGTTCAGGCGAATATTTTTGGATTTCTGATTTCCAAAAATCAACGGCCGGCATGATCCCCAATCAATGGGATAGCGCTTCAAGATGGCATTTGGTGCCCATTACCTTTGCTTCGTCACCCAATGTTTTTATTGATTCCGCTTACCTGCAGAACCCGTTTGCTTCCGGAGGCGAAAAAAATGTTCTGACTGTCATCGTTCGAAATGACGGCAGAGAAGAGATTGATCAGCTGAATCTTAAACTTACCATTAATGGCATCCAAACCGGTACGACAACAGTAAACATTGCTGCGGGTGCCATTACTGAAACCAATTTTGATCTGACTAGCGGGTTGTCAGGACGGAATCGCACGGTGATTTCTTTTAATGACTTTCCAGTGAGCTTTGACAATGAATTTTTTCTTGCCCTGAATTTCACCAGTAAAATTTCCATTATTGAAATAAAAGCCAGTAATGACATGACACCTGTAGAAAGGGTTTTCGGAAACAAAGCGGTTTTTGATTTCAGGAGTTATTCAATTGCCAATTTCAATTATAGCTTGCTTGGCCAGGCGGATCTGGTGGTTATCAATGGCCTTAACAGCATAGACGCTTCTCTAAACCTTTCGCTGAAAAATTACATCGATCAGTCGGGCACACTACTATTGATACCTGGAAACAATCCAGATGTGCCATCCTTACAGAAGTTAACCGGGAATTCATTGCTGAATGTTGTTAACGTGAAGTCAGGGTTACAGGAACTAGAGCGCCCGGATTTTTCCAACCCGTTTTTTGAAAATGTTTTCGAAGAACGTTCCGTCTCTATGGCCATGCCCAAGGCGACGCAGGCGTTGCGTTGGGGTGCAGACCGTTCATCAATTTTGCGCTTTAAAAACGACGAGCCGTTTTTGTCCAGATTTGAGCAGAAAGGAAAAATTTTCCTGTTGGCCTGTCCGTTAAATACTGCCTTTACTGATTTCCATAATCATGCGCTGTTCGTGCCTGTCATGTATCGCATAGCTGGCAGTAGCCGCAAGAATGACGACAGATTGTATTATTCCCTCAGGGAAAGTTTTATAACCTTAAAGTTCGACAGTCTGACCGGGGAAGAACCCATTCGTTTAAAGGGTGATCAGGAGATCGTGCCGGCGCAGCGGGTTGTGAATGACCAGGTTTTTCTGGAAATTCCAAAGTTTTCAATTAACCAGGGTTTTTATCGCGTGGTGTCAGCGAATGACTCGGTTGGCCTGATAGCTTTTAATTTAGACAAAGCGGAATCTTTGTTAGCCCAGTTTTCAGGTAATGAGGTAAAAAACCAAATGGGCAACGCACAGAACATAAGTATTTTTGAAGCCGGAACTGTGGAAGCTTTCAGTAACGAAATAAAAGAAAGATATTTGGGCAAACCTTTATGGAAGTATGCGTTGATGATTTCACTGCTCTTTCTTTTTGTTGAGGTTCTTCTGATCCGTTTTTTAAAATAGAGATTGATGAAAATATTAATTCAGGGCGCTGAAATTCTCGATCCAACATCCCCCTTTCATCAAAAACAGAAAAACGTTCTCATCAACAACGACCGTATCACAGACATAGGCGATAAAAATTATTCCGCTGATAAAACGATTCCTGCGGAAGGTATGAAACTTTCCATTGGGTGGTTTGATCTCGGTACGTTCATTGGCGATCCGGGCCTTGAGCATAAGGAAGACCTCGAATCAGGTACTCAGGCGGCTGCAGCCGGAGGCTTCACAGAAATTGCAGTTTTACCTAATACCCTCCCTTGCGTTCAAACAAAGAATGAAATCAGCTACCTGAAAAGTGGCAATGAAAAAAGGTTGGTACAGGTTCACCCAATGGGTTCGGTTACTCGCAACAATCTGGGAGAAGAACTTACTGAAATGATTGATCTCCATACTGCCGGGGCGGTAGCCTTTACAGACGGACTAAAACCTATCTGGCATACAGACATCTTTCTCAAATCTCTCCAATACATTCAAAAATTTAACGGTATTTTAATTGATCATCCGGAGGATTATTGGCTTAACCTGTTTGGGCAGATGCATGAAGGTGTGAACAGCACACGCCTGGGCTTAAAAGGCATGCCTCGCATCGCCGAAGAAATTGTGATTGGAAAAAATCTGGAGATATTGCTGTATGCAGGGGGTACGTTGCATTTCTCGCGTATTTCCACTTCAAAATCCTTAGAGCTGATAAAAGCTGCCAAAAAGAAGCTAAGAGTAACTTGTGATGTGCCGGTCTTTCAAGCCCTGATGGATGACAGTATGCTGGCTGATTTTGACACGAACTTAAAAGTCAATCCACCTCTTCGGGAAAGAAGTGATAATGATAGCATTATAAAAGCACTTCGCGACGGTACTATTGATGTGCTTTGTTCCGGACATGTTCCGCATGATGAAGAAAGTAAGAATCTTGAGTTCGACAAGGCTGAATTTGGCATGATCAGCCTGCAGACGTTTTGCGCCAATCTTGTGTCTTTATCCAAGAATGTTACCTGGGATCTTCTCATTGAAAAAGTGACCACGGGCCCGAGAAAAATTCTTAACCTTGAAGTTCCCAGAGTAGAAGGTAATGCCAAAGCGAACCTTACTTTGATAGACCCGCATCGCAAATGGGTCCTAAACGACCAAACCAATTTCTCCAAATCGAAAAACTCACCCTGGTTTGGAAAAGAACTTACAGGGAAAGCGGTAGCGGTTTTCAATAATGGCAAGGTTTGGATAGATATCTAGGATGAAAGCCCTTGTCAGAATTTCACTAAAATACGGTGTCATCGCGGGGGTTATTGGATCAATTTTATTGGTTGGGCTTTATTACATGGACCGCCATCCTTTTCTTATTCCAGTCTTTCTCGATTTCAGAATAATTCTCTTGAGTGTTTTTATCTATTTTACTTTCAAAGAAATCAGGGATTTTCACCAGGGGGGTATTTTTTACTTCTGGCAGGGAATTTTCAGTTCTTTCATTTTAACAACTTGCTTTGCTATCCTTACCTCCCTTTTAATAGTTGTTTTTATCCGGATTGATCCTGCCTTTCTATCCGCTTATATTTCCCTTTCCATCGAACAATTAAAATCATTACCGCCCGAGTTAATTGAAAATATTGGAAAGGATGTCTACAACCGTAATTTAGGGTTGCTGCCAGATACTAATGGTTCGGCTCTGGCATTGCTTTATTTCTGGCAAAGCTTTATGATTAGCCTTTTTATTAGCATTATATTATCTGTAATTTTAAGAACACAACTTAAATCCTGAACATTCATTTCAACCCCTAAAAATTATGGAAACACAAATTGATAATTCGGTTAATCCAGTTACGCCCCGTTCTGTCGGTATTCGTTTTGGATTAATAAATGCAGTCATATCTGTAGCGTATTTTCTTATTCTCAACCTTGCAGG
>JAYSOP010000435.1:0-7432 GCA_043722905.1 Chryseolinea sp. | reverse complement strand
AGGGCCTTAATAGCTGCCTGGACATCCTTATCGCTGCCCTTCGCGAGATGCTTCATGTCATCTAGCTTCGCTTCTAAATCAGCAATAGGTTTCTCGAAGTCCAAAAGGGTCATTGTTTAAATTTAAATGAAGCACAAAAGTAAAAGAATTTACAAATCGGCACTTTGAAAACGATTTATAAAAAGCCTTACCAGAAGCATTCTCATGGAACCGTAAAGAAAAATAGCCTATGACCATGGAAAAGCCTGTTTTGTAATTAAGCCAATTAATATGCACAGGTAATTAAATCATAGTTTTTGATGGAATTGGCGGAAATTAATGATTTATTTTTGAAGAGTCATTTAATAAACCCTGCTTTAAATGAAACAATGGATGATTTTCGGATTGGCTTTCATTTGTGTGCTGGTGATGTTGTATGCGGGATTCACAGGATTAAACAATGATAACCAACGCGGCGGCTTGTTCTTCATTTTCGTTGGAGTGATGACGGTAATAGGATTATTGATCGACTTTGTCAATCATCTCCGTACCCGAAGAAGCATGTAATATGTCTTGAACTATTATCAGGAAATAAAGATTAACCTTTACCTATACCTAAAAAGCCCGCCGTCCTGGTGGGCTTTTTTTTGCTTGTTAATTACAGCACCGGGATCTCAATTTTGTTCAGATACTTTTTCATATCGTATTCATTGGCCATACTTATCCACAGAATTCGTTGTGTAGTTTTGTCGTAGAACAATTCGACAAACTCCCGGTTCAGGCTGTAGAGGATGAGGCAGTAATTATCGTAGGTAATGGTTTCAACAAAGTGACCTTTCTCCCAGAGCATTTTTGCCCGGTCGTCAAGTGACAGCATGTTAAATTTCCCCTCCCCCACTTCCTGCTATTTTTAGAGAAGGTGAAAAAAACTTGTACCCACTCGATTCCAACGAATGCCTCCTAAAATGTTTTCCGTAAATTTTTGGATAAAAGGCTGTCAAAGCTATCTTTGCACTCCATTCTGAAAGGACCGGTAGTTCAGCTGGTTAGAATGCCTGCCTGTCACGCAGGAGGTCGCGGGTTCGAGTCCCGTCCGGTCCGCAACCCATTGTAAATCAATTATTTACAATGGGTTTTTTTGTAAAAAAGGGATTGTCATTTGATTATAGTAATCCATCCCCGCAGTCGTAGCAACTCAAGTCATTTCTGGTAAAGCCGTGCACGGAATGCTGGATCGCAGAACGCCGATTGTCTGACCGGGATTCATAGATGAAAGGATTTCTGGATTTGATCAGCCCTTTGACTTGCTGTTGAAGGCAGTTGAAACGGGTTATTCAATATTGCCAAGCCGTAATAAGTTTTTTCGTCCTTAAGTCAGATCCAGTAACTTTGTCTCCTCGCTACAGCATATGAGTCGTTTTACAGGCTACCTGAAATCTACTTTTTCGTTTCTGCTTTTTTAAGGACGTGTTCTCTTCTTGATCACAATATAAATTTTTGAAATTATTGACTTTGCCAACTCATTGATCTCTTTGTAGCTGGGTCAGTTCGATGTCGTGCTCTCCAGTTTCCATCGCCAGGTTTTTTTAAATCAATTGAATAGTCCATCTTGGGTGCGATGGGTAAAATGGTAAACAATGAATGCCCTTTCGTAAGATATGACCGCATTTATTCCTCGCACTCAGTCAATACATGATGTGTTATTTAATGTTCTTGGCTGATCCGCTAAAAACTAACCATTGAAGTATTCGTAATGAAAAGTACAGTTTAAAACGTTAGCTAGATTCACTTTATGCAGGTATTAGTCAGAATATCTCTGATAGTTATTTTGTTGTTCGCCGGTTGTTCACCGAAGGGACCGACGGATTTATCCCGAGCGCTTCAAGCGGCCGTAAAGGATCACAAATTATCGGTAATGAAAATGGAGAATATCATCAGTGAATACAATCTGCTTCAAAAAAACGACAAGGAAAAGGCGGGGGAATATGTAGTAAAAGTGCTCAATGTCATAAAAATGGGCGGTGATTCTTCCCATATCGATGTTATCAGACGACAGGTTCTGGTTGTCAGGAAACGGGTTTAATCAACCTTCCTACGCATCTCGTTATCCTACCAGGTGAACTGGCCCGTCTCGATGGCGGTGAGTATCAATTGCGCTTCTTTTGCATAAGCTGTCTTATAGGTCAACTCATCGACTTCCTTCTCTTCAGGCATTTCAATTTTTCCACCGATAATCTCCCGAAGTCTTTTCAGCAGATCTTCTCGTGTAAAGCTGCTCATGTAGCAGTCATAATGAACATCCTGCAGCGCCATCGCCTGGTCGTGAAGCCTGCTGTCTTCCTTGTCTTCCGGGTGAATAGCGTTTGCTCTTTTGAGGAATTTTTGCGCAATTTTAAATTTATCCCAATCCATAAGTGGGTTACAAGTTACAATCATCTGAAAGCTATGGCCAGCAAACTATAATCATTGTTCCTGTAATTTTTGGGGCTTTTCGGGTAGCCAGGAATGAAATTCCTTTGGAAAGAGAATGTCGTTTCAAAATTTTAGACATAAAAAAGCCATAGTTTCTGCACCTATGGCTTTTCGAGTGGTTAATATCTATTTATGCTAGCTAAAAAATCATGCCACTAAAGGTCCAAATGAATATTGTCTAAATATTTTTGCAAAATGTTGTCGTTTACCACCCTTACCATCATCACTTGTTTGGCGCTGTTATCATATACCAATTCCATAAACTGATTGTTGAAACTGTACAGCAACACATTGTAATGGTAATAGCTGTTCGTCGCGACGAGGATCCCCCCATCCAAAAGCAAACACGCCTGGTCACTTATTGAAAGATTGTTAAATTTAATTTTGTCCATGATACCCTCCCCACGGAATCCCCCCTTACCCTAACTGATAACAGGATTTCTCATTGTAGATACACTTGTGAAGTAAATTTTTGTGCCACCCTGTCTTTTATTGAGGATGTCCACTTCTGAGATTGTCTTCGCCCAAACACTAAATAAACGCCCATACCGGGGGAAAAGTATTCGTCGTTTGAGCGCGTGATCGCTGTTAAGAGTCAGTAGGCAGTGGTGAATGGTGAGTTAGGATCTTCCATAGACGGGATGCCGGCGGGCGAAAGATCATCAATCGACAGGCAATTGAAGAAGCTTTAGGGGGAAGGAAAATTATCGCGGCTATTGCGTTCTGCCCCCCGTGAATAAAAAGTATTATTTTAGGGGCTTACTCATGAGAAGAATCCCGATTTACTTCATTCTCTTAATGCTCGCTCTCCCCGCTTGCAGCAACCGCGCAGGTGGGAGAACAACGACAGTGGTTAAACCAAGGTATCACAATTGGTGGTTTTCGAAAAAGAATGACCATGGTAAGAAGCGGACTAAACTTGTCAGGATGCGAAATTAATCGGCTGTAGGCACTGAATCTTAAAAGTAGTGAGGGGAGCTGCAGGCTTGAAAAGCTAAAAATTTAAATAAAATTCAGAGGTTTGAGAGCCTTGTTGTTGGGCAACATGCGTTGAAGCTCGACGACGGATTCGAAGCTAACAGCCCGGACCTCAAAAAATTTTCTAACTCAACCCCTTCATTAAGTTATCGATATTTCTGCGGAAATAAAGTTTCAAAGGACTCTGTTGGCTCAGGTGGGCTGAAACGATGGATCCTAAAAAAAGTGTCATGAAAAGATTCGTGATATCGCGCGTTGAACTGGTTTTCGTGATCTCTTTTTTCATGATCGCCTCAAGCGTAAATTTTTCCAACATCTGATCCAGGGAGAAGATCTCCAGGTTATTGACCTCATCTCCTTCCGGAAAAAATAATTTTTTCTCTTCCGGTTTAACCGGGAAAGGTTTGGGTGGCCTTTTTGAATCAGATAAATACCCTACCAGGCTCAGCATCAATCCCGGATGATTTTCACATTCATCACTCAGTTTATCAAGCAGGTAAAAAACTCCCTGGATTCCCTCTTTGGGTTTCTGCTTCAACTCGACAGACCGGCCGAGGCACCATATCCTGAAATGATACAATAAGACATCTTCCTTTTGGGGAAAATATTTGAAAAAAGTAACTTTAGAAATCTTTACTTTTTCACAAATATCCTCCACATAGATATCCTCAAATGCTTTTTTACCTATAAGTTTGAGCGTATGTTCTAATACCTGAACCTTTAGCCGCGCCGCTTTTTCTTTCCTGAGACTCATGTAAGTATCAACTTTGACTTGAATTAAGAATTTTATGTTGACTTTACCAATGTTAATAATGACAAAACGCTTTTTTCTGCTTTTACTTGCTGTAGTCCTGGTTACCTGTCACTCACCACTTTCTAAACTACCGACCATAGGTGTTATGGCCGATTCGGCTATGGTCGTTTCCGCGCATCCCATCGCTTCAAAGGTAGGTGCCGATATTCTGCGACAGGGAGGGAATGCAGTCGATGCCGCCATCGCTGTTCAATTTGCCCTGGCAGTAGTTTATCCCGCAGCGGGAAACATTGGCGGGGGTGGATTTATGGTTTTGCGGCAAAGTGATGGTTTTGTTACTTCCCTAGACTATCGGGAAAAAGCACCCGGCTTAGCATCACAAAACATGTACCTTGATGATTCCGGAAAGGTACGGAGAGGTCTCAGCGAAAGGGGGCATCTATCAAGTGGCGTTCCCGGTTCAGTGTCCGGTATGTTTGAAGCACATGCACAGTATGGATCACTCCCCTGGAAAACACTTTTGCAGCCGGCAATCGATCTGGCTAAAAACGGTTTCCCCCTTACCAAACGCCTTGCAGAAAGTCTGTCAAATCTTCAGGATACGCTGAGGCGATACAATTCGATCCTCCCGGAATTTCTCCTGCGCGATGAATGGCACGAAGGGGATACCATTTACTGGAGGGACCTGGCCCATACCCTGGAACTGATACGGGATCGGGGTGCCGCGGGTTTTTACGAAGGCGAAACGGCTGACAATATTGTGGCCGAAATGAAACGGGGTAATGGACTTATTACTCACGAAGACCTTAAGTTGTATAAAGCCCGGTGGCGCAGGCCTGTGGTAGGTTCGTACAAAGAATACACCATCATTTCCATGGGGCCACCGTCTAGCGGGGGGGTTGCTCTTTTGCAATTATTGAATGCTATAGAAAAATATCCGGTAAGCAGCTGGGGCTTTAATAAGCCTGAAACGGTTCACCTCATGACAGAAATACAACGGAGAGTCTATGCGGACCGGGCGGCATTTCTCGGTGATCCGGATTTTTTCAATGTACCGGTTAAAGCGTTAACAGAAAAAACTTACAGTGAAAAACGGATGCTGTCCTTCGATCCCGATAAGGCTACGCCGAGTCAGGATATAAAGGAAGGGAATGTATCAGTAGAAGAATCCCGTCAGACAACCCACCTGTCGGTGGTCGATCAGGCAGGCAATGCGGTTGCCGTGACCACAACCTTGAATGATTCTTACGGATCAGCCGTTATCGTTGCCGGCTCCGGTTTTTTCCTGAATGATGAAATGGATGATTTTAGTGTCAAGCCAGGTCAGCCCAACATGTACGGTGTCATCGGCGGAGAAGCTAATAAAATTGAACCGCACAAAAGAATGCTGAGCTCCATGACACCCACGATCGTTGAACGCAATGGAAAATTATTTATGGTTGTCGGGACCCCGGGTGGATCCACTATCATCACTTCCGTTTTCCAGACCATTTTGAATGTCGTTGAATTTAATATGAGTATGCAGGATGCCGTTACGGCCAATAGAATTCACAGTCAGTGGCTTCCGGATGTTATCTACGCTGAGAAAGGTGCCCTTCCAAAAAAAGATAGCATGAGGCTCGTAAAATCTGGTCACCGCTTTGATCCAGGATACTATGATGGTATTGGCAGGGTTGATGCCATCCTTGTTCTTCCCAATGGAAAACTGGAAGGCGGGGCTGATCCGAGAGGCGACGATGCAGCGGTTGGGTTTTAGGGATTAGGCATTAGGGGAGTCAATGGTCAATGGTCAATGGTCAATGGTGAGTAGTGAGTAGTGAGTAGTCAATGGTGAGTGGTGAGTAGTCAATGGTCAATAGTCGATAGTAGAATACCGGCCGCCTGGAACTTGAAACCATTTTCAAAACTTCTTGATCACAAACTCCACCCTCCGGTTCATCTTCCTGGATTCTTCAGTATCGTTGCTGGCAATGGGCTTGCTGCCTCCAAAGCC
Organism: Chryseolinea sp.; assembly: GCA_043722905.1. Classification (GTDB taxonomy): domain Bacteria; phylum Bacteroidota; class Bacteroidia; order Cytophagales; family Cyclobacteriaceae; genus Chryseosolibacter. The sequence goes on along the minus strand of JAYSOP010000435.1, from coordinate 1,256 downwards.
TTTGCCTGAAATTCTGGTCGACTCAATTCCTTTGGATACCAGGTATTGTTTCACTCTGTTCACTCGCTCCCGCGAGAGTTTTACATTGTCAGAATGAATTCCACGGCCATCCGTATGGCCCATCAATTCTATCTTCACTTGAGCGTTTTCTTTCAGGAAGGAAACGACCAGATCCAATTCCCCGAAAGACTCAGGAAGAATATCCGTTTTCGTTTGCACGAACAATACGTTTTTCAAATTGACGGTAGCGCCGATTTCAACTGGCTGAAGGCCGAAGTTCATTTCTAATTCACGCATATCGGCCGCGTTGATATCCAGCTTTTCCATGTTACTGATGTAGCCGCCCGCCTGTATTCTGATAACATATTGGGAACCTGGAACAGTCATCGTATACCCATTTTCTCCAACAGTGAGCGACTGAGTTGCCATACCCGGACTCTCGAATGATATCCTCGCCGGTATGGTTTCTCCCGTTTTTGCATTGAGTATTTTTCCAAAAACTTTTACAGCGCCAGGAATTACAGATTCCTCTTTTTTAACCGTTTCTTCATCAGGAACTACCAATGGAACCGTGGCCTCCCCTACCCTCGTTTCACGATCGAGACTCGCATACACAACGGTGTCTTTTATAGGGATAACAGGATCATTTGACGTGAACACTTTTATATCTCCATAGCCATCACTGCTTTTTGTCGTTGTATAAATTGAAAAACCACGCGCCTCATCCGGACGGAAATAAAGCTCCCGGCCTTCCGAATTAATCGAGGGTCCAAGATTGACAGGGGGCGACCAATTTGTCCACGATTCATCCAGGCGTGTTGCGGTATAAATATCGAAACTACCCTGGCCTTTTCTTCCGTTGCTCGAAAAGTATAAGGTTTTTTTATCCGCGCTAAGCGATGGGCTTAACTCCTGGAACTGTGTATTGATGAGGCTCCCCAGATTTTTAGGCTCACGCCACTTGCCCTCCTGTTTAACACTGACATAGATGTCGTCAACCCCAAGGGTTCCATAACTCTCCGCAGAAAAGATAAAAACCAAATTATCCGAAGATAATGCACCACACGACATCCCTGATTTATTCAAAAAATATGGAATGATAATGTTTTCAGGGCGCGACCACCCACTGCCACTAATTTTTGAAACCGAAATGCCCTGTGTTTTTGCCAGGTTACCTGAAGAACCGTAATGGCTCTGCAAGAATAATTGTTGTCCATCAGATGAGAACCCGGCCACAGCATTGTAAGCCCGGTCAT
>JAYSOP010000434.1:0-5653 GCA_043722905.1 Chryseolinea sp. | reverse complement strand
GCCGATGTGAAGCAAACCAATATAATTGATGAACCCAAGGTAATGGAATCTCACCTATCGGTCAACGATTCTGGTGATTCCGTCACTACCAAACAAACTGAAAGAACTTTTGCTAATGGCAACACGCAGGTTGAGAGCCATACTACCAGACAATCACGAGAGTCGGATACTCCTGTCATGACATCCAAAACTGAAATTCATCTGAGCACAACAAACTTCTGGCTGATGATTTTATTTGTGTTTATTCAGGTCGTATTTGTAGCCATGGTTTACGGGCCCATCGCAGCGTTTCTCGTTGAATTATTTCCTACCAGGATCCGGTACACATCAATGTCACTACCTTACCACATTGGCAACGGCATATTTGGCGGATTAACACCTTTTATTGCGACGAGCTTGTATGTGGCCAGCCGGACGGAAGCAAATCCGGAGGGCGATCCGTTTGCAGGCCTCTATTATCCGATCATTGTTGCCGGCTTATGCTTTATCATTGGAATGATTTTTCTGAGTAATAAGAAAAAAGGTGAAGTGATGAATGAGTTGTGATCGTTGAGGGATCATTTTAGCCGAGAGCATAGCGGAATTTTCAAATCAAAGAATTGGCGAAAAAAAATTCACAATGGACGTTGGTTGGCAAGCGGAAACTGGAAATATCCAATCTGGATAAAATTCTTTTTCCTGAGGATGGCATTGTAAAAGCGGAGGTTATCGCTTACTATCTAAAAATTGCGCCGACCATTCTCAACCACATTAAAGGACGGGCATTGACCATGATCCGTTTTCCGGACGGCATTCATGGCGAAAGTTTTTATCAAAAAAACAGACCGGAATGGGCACCCGACTGGATTGAGTTTGAAACGCTGGGCTCCATTGAAAAAGACTACATCATCGCCTCGGAACCTGCACTCCTGGTGTGGCTGGCGAACCTTGCGGGGCTGGAACTTCATCAGCTTCATAGCCGAAAACCAGATTTTGACAAGCCTGACTACATGGTATTTGACCTTGACCCACCGGAAGGCTATACGTTCAGCAACCTTATTCCAATCGCCGATGAATTGAAACTGCATGTTGAAAACTATGGTTACACTTGTTTCGTAAAGACCACCGGAGGTAAAGGAATCCATATCTGTTGCCCGTTGTCTGCGCAACAAAATTTCTCGGAAGTCTTCGATGCTGCCCAGGAGATTGCCCGGCCATTCGTAGACCGTTTTCCAAACGATACTACGCTTCATATAAAGAAGGACGCAAGGAAGGGAAGGATATTGGTTGATATCTACAGGATTCGCAGCGGTCAAAGTATCGTCTCACCTTACAGTCTCCGCGGCAGAATAGGCGCGCCGGTTTCCATGCCATTAACATGGGAGGAACTAAGGGCCCTGAAATCTCCAGCGGTTTTTAATATCCATAATGCTACCGACAAAGTATTGCAGGACGGAGACGCCTGGGAAAGTATGGGCGCGTACGGTGTGGTGTTGCACACCCATCGCAAAACGCAGGATACCAGTAAAGTGCTTCCCGTGTCAAAAAAACATAAGACACCTGAACAGTTGGAGACTTACAAACAGAAACGCGATTTTGAAAAAACGCCCGAGCCAACAGGACAGATTGGCGCAGCTGGCAATAACAATTTTGTTATTCACCGTCATCACGCGTCGCATTTGCATTATGACCTGAGATTAGAGAAGGATGGTGTTTTGAAATCCTGGGCAGTGCCCAAGGGATTGCCCCCCCGCCCCGGGATTAAACGCATGGCGGTGCAAACAGAAGATCATCCGATGGAGTACCTCCGCTTCGATGGTAAAATTCCCAAAGGGCAATATGGGGCGGGGGAGATGTGGATTTATGCGTTGGGCAAATATCAGATCACGAAAGAAAAAAAAGATGGTTTCTACTTTCGGTTGAGCAGCAAAGAGATGACCGGAGAATACCGGATGCATAAAACCAAAGAGCGGGAGTATTTGCTGGAACGGGTTGATGACCCTCAAATCGATTATATCCGTCAGGTCATTGAACCGATGTTATCAGAGAATAAGGACAAACCTCCGAAGGGGGATGATTATATCTTTGAACTTAAATGGGATGGTATTCGCGCCCTGATTGCTTACGATGAAGGTAAGGTCACCATTCATACGCGCAATCAGAACGATGTTACCCTTCAATTTCCCGAGCTTCTGGAAGGCGAAAAAGCTTTCCGCGCTACCAATGCCGTATTTGACGCCGAGATCGTTTCGCTGGATGCGAGCGGAAAGCCAGTTTTCAAAAAAGTCATTAACCGCTTAGTGAGTTCAGGTGAAACGAACATACTGAAACTTTCGAAAACGACTCCCTGCTATTGCTATATTTTCGACTGTCTCTATCTTGACGGCAGGTCTTTGGTGAACGAACCTTTAACAAAACGGAAAGAATGGTTAAAGGATGCCGTCAGATTCGATACGCCTTACCGTGTGAGTGAGTTTGTGGAGGATGGCGATTCTCTGTTTGAGGCTGCACGCGATCATGGCCTCGAGGGTATCATGGCCAAAAAACGTGATAGCAAGTACACTCCTGGCAAGCGATCGGATTGCTGGTATAAGATCAAGATCAGACAAACAAGCGAAGTATTTATCATCGGGTACACAAAAGGAAAAGGTGACAGAGGTGTAACCTTTGGCGCGCTGCATATTGCTGAAAAAGTAGACGGTAAATTGCACTATCGGGGCAAAGTCGGAACGGGTTTTGATGATGCCACCATCAAGGATATTGTTCATGTCATGAAAAAAGTGGAGGTGGTGAAAAGCGCTGATGTAATCGGCCAGGTTCTCGATCCAAAAATAAGTGTGTGGCTCGCTCCAAAACTGATGGCGGAAGTAAGCTATTCAAAACTCACCCCCGACAAAATGTTTCGCGAACCGGTATTCGTGAAACTGAGGTTGGACGTGAGTTTGATCAAATAAAAAATAACGTGTTCAAAACGCAACCAGTCGTGAAGGGACATTTCAAGAGACAGAGAGCCTGATTTTGCAACATAAGCCAAATGCAATAACACTGTATTTCTTTGTGAACCTTTCTGTCTTCTCTGTGATTACTTTGTGATATTGGATTTTATTCTGCTGGCTAATATTCAATAATATATTCGCTGATAGAAAAAACAGATTTTGATTTTGGATTAACACTAATTTTAACGGCATGCATATCATGGTCGCCATAGACCATCAGTGCAGTGAAATTAGAAATCAGATTATTTTTAGCATCCATCAGGGGTTTACTGATCATCAGGTGGTGAAGATCTCCGTGAATCAGCAACACGGGCTTTTTAAAAGCGTGGACTTCAGACCTGAGGGTTTCCACTATCGTATTAAAGCCATTCGTTTCGCTTGGCTTATACACCATTGCACCATGCATAATGATGACAATGGCTGCGTCATTATGGGAGCTGGCGGTCTTAAAAGTTTGCTTCAGCCAATGGGTATTGGCTTTGTCACGTTCGTCATATTCAAGATTCGAAGCGCTGTCGGTTTTATAGTTATTGTTTGACCCAACCACATGAACTGTTGAAAAGGTGATGCCTTCTTTTCGCCACAGGGAATTTTCAACAAATTTTTCATATCCCGGAGATTTCCCCTGTGAGAGTAGTTTCAACGGTTTTTGTCCCAGGCTTTGTTCGTTCCTGAAATAAAGCTTTCGCAAGACCTCCAACCTTTCTACAGGATCGTACCCGCCACATTCCGCCGTATGGCAATCGGTCCACTCATTATCCCCCGGCGTATACACCAAAGGGGCCTTAAACTGATTGAATAAATCTAGAATCGTCGTATAATATTGGTCAGAGCATGTAGTCTTTCCATTTTTTATATCACCAACATGAATTGTGAAAGCAGGATTTTCCTCATTGATGGTCTTAATTGTTTTCTGAAATTTTACCAGGTCTTCCGGATTATGATAAGGCATGTCTCCAAGGGCAAAGAATGAAAAATTCTTTTGTGCTCTTAGTGGCAGAAATCCACACAGGATCATTATGAAAATTAGAAAAAACAATTGCATTTCTTTGTGCACCTTTGTGCCTTCTTTAAAGGTCCTCCGTGTAATGGATTTTAGATTTCTTTCAAAACCCCATCGTCGTTAGACTAATGGCCAGTGATTATTGCCCGTTGAATTCCATCAGTTCCCGTTCTAATTGTTCCACTAAATAATCAAACTTTTCGTGGGCATTGTTGCAAAGCATGATCAGGGTTTTGTTCTTATCCGTAAGCCTGACAATGATCGTTTTATATCCTGGGTTATGTCCGGCATGGAAGACCTTATTTCCTTTTTCGGTAAGTTGCCAGCCAAAGCCATAGGGATAATGCGTTCCGTCATTCAGCAATGCAGGTGCATAAGCTTCCTCAAGGGATTCTTTTTTGATGAGCTTTTCACTGTATAAAGCCTGATCCCATTTCAGTAAGTCGGATGCTGTAGCGCTGACCCTCCCTGGTCCTTTTCTTTTACCCAGCCAGATACCGTAATTATGCGCGGGGAAAGAATCGGCATGGAGGTACTCATTTTTTTCCGCTACATATACATGCCCCCAGGCCGTGTTTGTCAATTGCACTTTGTTTTCTTTTGTCCGGATGTCGGTTTGGCGCATTTGCAATGGTTGAAAAATTCGCTCACGACAGAGTTGGATGAAATCTTTTCCGGAAACTTTCTCGGCTACAGAAGCCAGTAACATATATCCGGTGTTACTGTATTCAAACTTTTCGCCGGGTATAAAATGTTCGCTGGGGTGGTATTGTTTCAGGTACTCAATGTTTTCAATGTTTCCGGCAACTTTTGATTTATCCCAATGTTGGTCCATGAGAGACTGATAGTCCGGTAACCCGGAAGTATGGTTGAGCAGATGCCGGATACTGATCCCGGGGTAGGGTAGACCGGGAATATATTTTTCAATGGCGTCATCGTAGTTGAGGAGTCCATCCTCCTTCAGCATCATGATGATCATTGCCGTAAATTGTTTTGAAACTGACGCGAGTTCAAAAATGGATGTCGTATCGAGTGGTTCGTGTTTTTGAAAAGTGCGGTAGCCGAATGCCTTATGGTAAAGCGGCCTTCCGTTTTCGGCCAGCAACACCACACCACTGAATTCAGGAACCGCGTAGATCAATGAGTCCAGATCTTTCGATAACTGTGATTCAAGGGGTGGACTGCCTGGCTTGCATGAAACCAAAATGAATACTAACAAGAACAACCTATATAAGGTGACCCCTTTTTTCATGCGATTTGTTTTGCAGGTGTTGTATAACCATGCAAAATACGACTTTTACCGAAAATTGAGAATTGTATAAATGACCATGCCCTCGCGTGACTCTTGCTAAACAGCATGCATTTTTCACTTCTTTGAAACCGGGGGTTACAAAATGTTCAACCCCTTACGGGCCCTTACGGGTTTCCGTGATTTCAATCCAAGTTTAATCCGCGGTTGAATTTTAAAGGTAGGTTGCACTCAAGCTTTGAACAGTTTCAAATTTCAAACTCGCCCCGCAAAATCCTGCCATTTATTCTTATCTTTTGTTCCTGATCTTTTTAATTCTGAGCCACTTTAATAAAAAGTAAATAAGGCTCAGTATTGAAATAAAGATAATCATCCCGACAATCTCCTTCGTCCCTAAATTAGAGAGGAGCCATAGAATAGTGATCG
>JAYSOP010000433.1:0-4656 GCA_043722905.1 Chryseolinea sp. | reverse complement strand
GATTCCATTGCCATCCCTTCATGGTTTAATCTGGAGGGGGAATTTAAGGGTACCACCGAAAAGGCGGCCTTCAAAACCGTGCTGACATCTGACGTCGGCACTATCGACGTGAAAGGAAAAATGGATCTGGATTCTACTTCCGCTTTACGCGGATTTGACATCCACGCGGCGATAGCTGATTTGAATGTCGGCAAAATTCTTATGAAACCGGATAGTGTGATGGGTACCCTGAGTATGACTGCCTACGCGCACAGTAACGGACTTACCCTGGAAGAAATGAACAGTACGTTAATTGGCCAGGTGGATCATTTTGAATACAATGGATATCAGTATAGGGACTTCAAGATTAAAGGCGACGTTCGGGATAAAGTTCTTGTTGGCGAGGCAACGATTGCTGACAAAAACCTGGACTTTACTTTTTCGGGAGATTACAATTACGCAGCAGAAATCCCCAGGTACAATCTCACCTTTGACCTCAGGAACGCAGACTTCAAAGCCCTGAACTTGTCTCAACGTGAATTAAAAGCCCGTGGCACATTGCTTGTCAATATGGCTACGGCTGATTTTAAAATACTAAATGGAAGTGTCGGTATCAGAAAGGTGGCCATTTTTGATGGTGACGATCTATATGCCGTTGACTCCTTATTGTTTGCTTCGATTGACCAGGAAGGAAGATCGGAAATCAATATCGATTCGGATCTGATGAAGGCAAAGTTCGAGGGATCCATCAATATATTTGGGCTGCCAGGAGTGGTTCGCGAATATTTCAATACTTATTACTCTTTGCACGACTCACTGGAGGTAAAAGACGCCGGCAGACAACACTTCAGCTTTGATATTAAGTTAAAAAATACCGAGTTGCTCACTGGAATTCTCATTCCGCAATTAAAGTCTTTTGTTCCCGGCAAAATTGTTGGCGAGTTTGATAGCGAAAATCAGCAATTGGATCTGAGCATGGAAATTAATGAAATCCAATACGCCAATATCGGTGTAAAATCCTTTGTCTTCCGCACTAACTCAGACAAATCTGCCTTGAATTACAATATCATGGTGGATAAGATCCGGGTCGATTCTTTGCTGATCGACGGGTTGGAATTTAATGGAACAGTCGCCCACGATTCAATTCTCACAGACCTTATTATACTGGATTCCCTTGACGTACAGAAGTATGTTCTTGCAGGAACATTCTTCAGTCGTGCCGAAGAGGGTCTGTTTGAATTCAGCCTGCTACCTGGAAGGATCAAATTGAACTATCAAAACTGGAGCGTTCCACCGGATAATTTCTTCCGCTTTGGCGGACCCAAACTCGTTGCTCAAAATGTGCAGTTGGTTAATGGCCCTGAAAAAATAATTATTGAATCGAAGGAGCAGCCGGGGACGCCAATTTCCATAGGCTTCCGACAATTGAACCTGGAATATTTATCCAGTATGATTGCACAACAAAGACCTCTGTCCGGATTATTGGAAGGCGACATCAATCTATTTCCGGATTCATCAGGAATGAATTTCACATCAGACTTAAAGATTGGAAATTTCAAACTGTCAGATGTGCCATGGGGAAATATTGCACTGTCAGTGGAACAAAAAACCAAAAACCGCTTTGATGTGGCGTTTGGATTGAGTGGAACTGAAAACGATGTGACAGCCAAAGGATATTATCTCGGTGGGGCATCACCTGTCATGGAGGTTGTGGCCACGATAAGCAGGTTTAACCTGGGGTCACTGCAACCTCTGGTTTCTGATCAGATAAAAGATCTAACCGGTCTGCTGAGTGGGAAAATGACGCTTGGCGGTTCACCCCAGAATCCGGACATAGATGGTAATCTGCAGGTCAATGACACTCATTTCCTATCGACCTATCTAAACAGCGCATATTCAATTGACAATGAAACCATACTCTTTAACGATGAGGGTATACGCTTCGATCAATTTCAAATTTCTGATAACAGCAAGAATGAAGCGAGGCTCGATGGCAGAATACTCACCAAAACATACCGCGATTTTAGTTTCGATCTGAGTCTTGTCACAGAGAACTTCCGGCTTATTAACACGACCGGAAAAGACAACGAATTATTTTACGGCAAAGTGGATATTGAGGCGAATACCAAGATTCGCGGCACAATGACTACACCCATAATTGATATGGTGATCGGCCTGAGCGAAGGTAGCGACCTGACTTACGTTGTACCACAGGCAGCGGCCTCAGTGATGGAGGCGGAAGGTATTGTAAAATTTGTGGATAAAACTTTCAAAGGAGATCCTTTCATGAAAAAGATCAGCAGCGAAATAGCCGATACGGTGAAGTCAACTTTTACCGGCCTTGATCTTACAGCAAAAATTGAACTCAGCGATCAGGAGACCTTTACTATTATTATCGATCCCATTACGCAGGATCAACTTAGCATAAAAGGCAATTCGACCTTAACCTTAAAAGTTGACCCTAGCGGTGACATTCAATTGTCTGGTCGCTATGAAATTGAGGAAGGAACCTATAATCTTTCATTTTATAAATTCTTAAAACGTCAATTCGCAATTGAAAAGGGGAGCAGCATTACCTGGTCAGGCGACCCACTCAATGCTGAAATGGATATCCGCGCCATATTTAAAGTCGAGACGGCCCCCATTGAACTCTTCTCCAATCAATTAACAGGTTCCGACCCCAACGAAGTAAATCAATACAAGCAAAGGCTTCCCTTTCTGGTCTATCTGAATATTTCCAATCAGTTACTACACCCCGATATTGGGTTTAAACTGGAAATGCCCATGGCTGAAAGAAATGCTTTTGGGGGAAACGTTTATGCCAGATTGCAGGATATCAATACACGCGAATCGGATCTCAATAAACAGGTCTTTGCTCTATTAATTCTTAAAAGATTTATTGCAGACAATCCCTTTGAAAATCAGGCGGCTTCAGGATTCGAAGGAACCGCCAGAAGCAGTGTGAGCAAAATTCTTTCGGAACAACTCAACCGGTTATCGGAAAACATAAAAGGTGTCGAACTGAGTTTCGATATAAAATCCTATGAAGATTATTCCTCGGGGCAGGCTGAAAATCAGACAGAATTGCAGCTCGGATTTTCTAAAACACTTTTTAATGATCGGCTGGTCGTAAAATTATCCGGAAACATAGATATCGAAGGACAGAATGCAAATCGCGAGGCCACCGATTACATTGGTGATCTCGCTCTGGAATATAAACTAACCCCCGATGGCAGGTTCCGGATAACCGGATTTCGAAACAGCAATTATGATATGATCGACGGTGAACTTACGGAAACCGGTGCCGGAGTTATTTACGTGAAAGATTACAACACATTGAGCGAACTTTTTAAGTCAAATGCAAAAACGAAGAACTAAAGTGGTGACTGGTCGCGAATTCCTACATGTTCGCTTGAATACAATTTATGGATTATTACTATCTGTAGCATTGACCAGTTGCACGGCCATCAAGTTCGTGCCCGAAAACCAGGTATTGTACACCGAGTCAAAAGTAAAGCTGGAGCAAGAGGGAAAAGTAAAAGCAAAAAAGAAAATCAAAGAATTATTAAATGCCAACATTCTGCCAAAAGCAAATTCTTCCATTTTGGGAATGCGTCCGGGGCTTTGGTTTTTTTATAAAGCGGGAAATCCACAGAAAAAAGGGCTGCGTAGTTTTATGAAGAAAAAACTTGGGCAAGCTCCCGTTTATATGAGTGACATAGATGCCGAACAGATTGCTGGCGTTTTGCAAGGCCATCTGATTAACAATGGGTTTTTTAAGGCAAAAGTCACTTCCTCAGTTAAAATAAAAGATAAAAAAGGTGTGGTTACCTATACGGCCATTGTGCACAAGCCCTACAGATTAAAGGATATTGCATATCCCCGAATGGATACCTTATTTACCAACATAGATAGCGTGAAAAGTGACTCGTATTTAAAACCAAGGCAACGCTATAATTTGCAAAGATTAAAAGCGGAACAGGAGCGCTTAGAAGAGGCTTTGGAGAACCTGGGGTTTTTCTTTTTTGATGACAGACATTTAATTTTTGAAGCCGATAGCACGGTGGGAGAACGGCAGGTAGATTTAATGCTTACCCTCGAGCAAGGGGTTCCCGAAAAAGCCAAGAGAGTCTACCGGATGGGTAACATCAACATTTTTCCAGACTACACCTTGTCAGATGATACCGTAAGAAAATTAGCGGACACACTCTCCATTAATGGATACAATTATTTTGATAAAAAAAAGAATTACAGGCCTGAAACCATTACAAAGGTTATCAATTTCCAGCCTGGAAGAATTTATAGGAACATCGACAGAGAATTTACGCTCAGTCATCTCATGAGTTTAGGTTCGTTTAAATTTGTGGATATCAGATTTGAAGAATCGAAGTCGGACTCCTTTTTGCTTAATACCAGCATCTATCTTACTCCCCATCTTAAGAAATCTCTGCGCGGGGAAGTCCAGTTGGTTTCCAAGTCCAATAATTTTGTCGGTCCTGGTTTATCGTTGCGCTTCACTAACCGAAATTTCTTAAGAGGATCTGAAAGATTTGACGTTACGGCAACAACATCCTATGAGGTTCAGGTAAGTAGAAAAATTCCGAATCCATTGAATTCTTTTGAATTTGGTTTGGAATCGGGGCTTTCTGTTCCACGCATCATTTCTCCTCTTAAAAT
>JAYSOP010000432.1:0-3048 GCA_043722905.1 Chryseolinea sp. | reverse complement strand
AAGGCCCAGTGGCACGAGTTACTGATCAAAAAAAGGTGAGCGTGGCTCTCCCTTTTGGAATTGCGGCTGTCTACTTCAAGACAAAAATAAAATCACTTCCCGGAGCATTGTCCCCAAACTCTCCGAAGCGGGGTTGGATTTTTAATCTTTCTACAAAAGTATAGAGTTCTGGTAAGGTCAAAATGCCATCACGGCCACCTCTGGAACGCAATGCTTCAATAAAGTTCTTGGCAAATGGAGAGTGTTTTCCTGGAATTCCGTCCGATACGTAGGTTTTTCCTCCGGAGGTCAGGTATCGCCTTGTTTTGTAAGTAAGTTTCCTCGTAATGAACTCTGCTTTATTTTGTTCTTTATACACTTCCTCATCACCGCCACGCGAAGATGCCAGTGCCGCGTCAAACGTACCGCCAAAGCACACATCCATGGCTAAAAAAATATGTTCGCAAGGAATATTGTTTACGATAGAGCGAAGACGGTTATGAGAAAGAAATGACGTTTTTCCTAAATCGTTTAATTTCGATTCACGCGTTACAACAAAGCCTTCGCCGAAAGTCTGATCATAGGTTCCATGCCCGGCAAAGAATATAAAAACCTGATCGAGCGGTTTGTACTTTTTTTCGGCGTACTCTCTTAATTTTTGCAATACCATATCCTGGCTTGCATTTTCAACCATCTCAACCTTAAAGCCGTAGGTTGTTTTTAAATCGTTGCCGATTGTTTTTGAATCAAAGATGGGATTGACAAGATCACTCCAGTTATCGTATTGATCGGTTGCAAAAATCAAAGCATAGTCCGTGCGGTCAAGCTTAAGGGCATCAGCGAGCCCGGTGCTTCCTATGTGAATTTTTCGCTGGCTGATTGTTTTTTGTCCGTCTGCGTTCTCTGCAACTACTTCCAGAAGATTTTCTCCTTCCATTAACGTCAACGTTTTTTCAACAACCATTTTAAGTTCCTGCCCGGCTTCAGGTTTAATCGAGGTCATTCCCCTGCTCGCAGTGGTTTCATTTTCTTTAATATAGATGGTAATGTTTTTCAGCGGTTTATCTGACTCGATTTCAATCTGAATTTTAAATTTCATTTCCTGCGCATAGTTCGTTTCCGGAACAGGTGAAATCCAGTTGATCACGGGAATAGTTGTGTAGGCGAGTTTTTTAGGGTCGCTGAAGTCTACTTCAAACTCATTGGTACGTGTGGTGACGTTCTGGGCCACTAACATGGTAATAGTCAGAACCGACAACACAAAAGAGAAGAATACCTTGATCTTCATAATGACTTTTATTTGATAATAAGTTTATTTACTTCAGTAGTCTGGCCTCTGTGATTCTTCACTGTTAAGCGATAGTTATAGAAGCCGGTCATCATTTCATTTGCGTGGAAATCTGCTTCATGGTAGCCAGGAGAGAATTGCCCTTGTTTGATAGTTCCCACGATGCGGCCTAAGGCATCAATGAGATCCAGCGTAACCAATTGGTTCAATCCTCCGGTTTCCGGCAGGGAGAAGCCGATGGTAGTAAGTGTATTCGTTGGGTTCGGATAGGCCTTGCCCAATTGTACGCGCTCAGGAGCGATGCGGAGATTTTCCCCAAAATAGATCCTGAATTTAGACGATTCTCTAGGATCAAAGCGGTATCCGCCTTTCTCTTTCATGTTCACGAGTTTCTGTGTAGAAACGTCCAGCAGGAAAAGGTCTTTTCCCGTACTCACCAGAGGAGCATTATTCCAGTTTAATTCTGCCATGCCTTCGAGATTAGAATCTACGGTAAAATCCCATGTGTAGTTTTGTTGGGTGGGAACGATTTCGCGCGTGAAACGTTTTGCGATGTGCTCAGGATGCGCGAAGTTCATCTCGAGGAAATCGAAGAAGCGCGGAGGTGTTACATCGTCGTAGTTGTCTATGCCCGGATGGGCTTCAGGCGCCATGCCAATACCGCCAAGGGTATACGTCAATTCTCCCTGGTGGATGGTGATCGGAATAGCCCACGCATTGGCGCTAATATCATTATCAAGTTCGGGAACCCCTCGTCGTCCTCCTGAGGATGTTTGGCCCTGGAAGGGAATCGAAATGGTTTTGGCTGTTGAAACAAGAACAAAACCACCTTCATAAGGCCCCAGCGTTTGATCATTTGAATACGTTCCGTTGGAAAATGTTTTGAGTTGTGCCTCGGCAGCCAAAAGCCCGTTTAACGCGCTCACATCATCCCATGAGATCGGTGTGAGGTATGGGTTGCCAACCATGTTCCATCCAACCTTCAAATTCATCTGATACAAATTTGACCTGTGGTTTGCCGGAGCGGTGAGATCGAATAAACCTATTGCGCCCGGGTCAGTTTTGATATTAATAAAATACCCGACACCTCTACTCAGGGAAGAAAATGCGTCGGGGTATTCTGACCATGATGTGGGGGTGCCATAAGTTATTAAGCGGTAATCATTCTTGTTGGTTTTTGCAGAGAGCTCGTCAAATATTGCAGCGAATCCATTATTGGGAGTTAATATTTCAAACGGAAGGGCAAAAACTTTCCACGAGGTCTTTGTTCCCCCCAATCCTAAGCTAGAGGTGGGTATGGCAGCCTGCGCAGCCGAATAACTTACGTAAACTTTATGGGTTGTATTTGGGTCTGCCGGGTCCCTTGTGCTGTTGCCTGCAAGATCAGTAGCGGTTATAAAAAATTCAGCTCCGATTGCATCGAAGTGAGTTCCTTCAGACAGGGTGACAGCATAACTGTTGGCGGCTCCTGATGTAGCTGCCATTTGCGTGTAGGCTGAACCGGAGATTTTTCTGATGGAGACAACTACAGTATTAACGCTGATATTATCCGTAACAGTAATGGATGGACTAACACTAACAAATCCTTTTGAGCGGGATGTGGGCGTTGTAAAAACAATCGAAGGTGGTGTAACATCTGGTGGGTCAGCAGTGGTAAATGTCCAGCTACCATCAGAAACTCCGGAAAAATTGTTAGAATAAATATCACTAAATGCACCCGCATCAATGGTAATCGTATAATTTGTACTGAATTTCAAAGGTGCAGGTATTGTAAAAGTGTA
>JAYSOP010000431.1:0-3713 GCA_043722905.1 Chryseolinea sp. | reverse complement strand
CCGGTTCAGGCAGATGAAATCCCTAAGACGCTTAAACAAGCGCTTGTGGCCACTGAAGATGTTCGGTTTTATGAACATCACGGAGTGGATATGAAAAGCCTCTTCAGGGTGCTGATTAAAAGTCTCCTGCTTCAAAAAGAATCTTCGGGAGGCGGTAGTACCATAACCCAACAGTTGGCGAAAAATCTCTATCCGAGGAAATCGGTGGGATTACTTTCTTTGCCGGTCAATAAAGTAAGGGAATTCATAATCGCCGGGCGGCTTGAAGAGGTTTATACAAAAGATGAAATCCTGCTCTTGTATTTAAATACGATACCCTTTGCAGATAACACCTATGGTGTAAAAACCGCAGCCGACCGGTTTTTTTCCACGCCTGTTAAAAACCTCACGGTTGATCAGTCAGCGATGATGGTGGGTATGCTGAAGGCAACGCACAGTTATAATCCCAGATTATTTCCTGACAGGGCAAGGGTAAGGAGAAATCTCGTAATCGCACAGATGGCGAAATATGATTTTATAACGCAGGATGAAAAAGTAAAATTGCAGGCCAGACCTTTGATCCTGCAATACAACAACGTAGCCCACAATACCGGGGCCGCCCCCTATTTCCGTGCTTACATTAAAAACGAACTACTGCAGTGGTGTGAAGAAAATAGAAAAGCGGATGGCAATGCTTATAACCTCTATACCGATGGTTTAAAGATATATACAACCATTGATTCGCGTTTGCAGCGGTATGCTGAAGGTGCTATGCAAAGGCAGATGAAAACCTTACAACAAAAATTTGCCAATCAGCTTAATAGTCAAAAATTAAATGAAGTAGCCAACCGCAAATTACATCAGCTTCCCCAATACAGTTCCCTGAAAGAAAGTGGCTTGTCTGATAAAGAAATATTGGCCACGCTAAAAAAACCGGTAAAAACAAAAGTGTATACGTGGGATGGGGTGAAGGATGTTAATATGAGCTTTTATGATTCAATCAAACACCACATGCAGTTTTTACAGGCGGGTATTATGGCCATGGAACCATCCTCAGGAGCTATCAAAGTCTGGGTAGGTGGAATTGATCACCGGTTTTTTCAATATGACCATGTGCGACCGGGAACCAAGAGGCAGGTAGGCTCTACGTTAAAACCTATTCTTTACGCCGCCGCGCTTGAAAAAGGTATTGGGCCTTGTAGTTATATTTCTGCCCGCAAAACCGAGTATTCCAATATGGACAAGTGGACACCTGAAAATACCAATCAGGACACTTATGACCGCAAGTACTCGATGGAAGGAGGGTTGTCTGGTTCGGTAAATACCGTTTCTGTTAAGTTACTGGAAAAGACGGGTATTAGTAGTGCGATATCTGTGGCTCGGAAAATGGGTATTTCCAGCGAACTTCCTGAAGTACCTTCACTGGCTCTGGGCACTCCGTCAATTTCGATGATGGAGATGGTGGGAGCGTATGGAACGCTGGCAAATGGAGGGGTTTATATTAAGCCAAGATACTTGTTGGCCATTGCCGACCAAAATGGAAAGGTGCTGGAAACCATGGAAGCAGAAGAAAAACCTACCCGGGCATTATCCAAAGAGAGTGCCCAAATGATGGTTCATATGTTAAAACGAGTTGTCAGTGAGGGAACAGGTTCTTCCTTACGGACACGCTATGGAATTCAGAATGACGTCGCCGGAAAGACAGGCACTACACAATTGAATGTGGATGGTTGGTTTATGGCGATCACACCTAAACTGGTAATAGGATCATGGGTGGGAGCGGACGACCCCCGTCTGCGTTTTCGGAGTACTGCTCTGGGCCAGGGATCAGCCACAGCGCTGCCAATCACAGCTTTGTTCCTGCAACAAATAAACAAGGACAAAACTTTAAGGGAAATTTCGACCGCCAGGTTTGCAGCGTTGTCTCAGAAGCTAGTAGAAGAATTAGATTGTAAAGATTCGAAATCAAATTTGAATATTTTTGAAAGGATCTTCAAGAAAAAGAAGAAAACAAAAGTGACTAAATTCCGGGGGGCCAAAAAAAAGAAAAGCGCCCTGTAACGAGCACCTTCTATCACGCGATGTTATATTCGGTGGCTTGCATTTTTGCCAGCAAGGCAGTTTCCTCCGGCGTAAAATCCAATGTTTCCGACTTTGGGTTTTGTGATTCGATAAAGGCTTCGAGGTTTGTAAAAAATTTCAAACGGTATTTCCAGACCATCTTACTGCCAACCGCTTCCTTGAATTTCCTAATAGTAATTTTTTCGTCAAGCCAATACAATTCGTATGTAACCGCTTCCGCTGATGCCCCGGGATAACCAGGCATAAAATTGAGCTCAGAGCTTTCCAATTTCTTCTGTACATCTTCACGGAAATCAGGCTTTCCTGTAATGTAAACCGTTAACCAACCCATATTGTATCCCTATTTTCCGATTGTGAAAATTAAAATTCCAGTATTCCTGTACATCGCCAAATTATGTTCCCTCGTTAGATATTACCAATGGTAACTGGTCAGGAGGCAGATGATTTAAAAAATGTCTTCACATATCATAGTAACGCAACAAAGGTCGACATGTTTCAATATCCAGCCTACATTTTTATCTGAAATTAATGCCATTGAAAGACATATACGCAACATGCACTAGTGCAAACGTTGCAATGGTTTCCTATGGCACTTTGTCTTGTTCGATCTCGCTGTTCTCAGAATAAAATTTGGCCTCTGCATCATTTTGCCCTATAAAGTCATGGCAATTATTATTTTATAACATTGTCTGATCATTAACGATACCGGACTAATTGAATCGAGCCCTTGGTATTTCTTGTTCCCCGGCAGGAGTGAATAATTCGTTCTCAGCACCGTTATTTTGTGTTGCTTGTGAAATCTGCCTGCTGTGCGCTATGATCGCACCTTCATAATCTTATACATGTGTAGGAAAAATTAAGATTGCTTATCATCATTTTCGATATTCTTTTTATTTTACGGTTGTAATTCCGTTTGAAAAAATATCCCATGTCACCGATCACCGATTCCATATTAATATTTTCGTACTTTAAAGGGCATGGCGATGGCTTGCACCTTGCCTGGAGTGATGATGGTTTGAAGTGGACCCCGCTCAACGATGACAAGATTCTTCTGAAACCTGAAACCGGGATTGGGAAGATTATGCGAGACCCTTGTCTGGCCTTCGGGAGCGATGGGCTATTTCATCTTGTCTGGACGTCTGGATGGCATGAAAAGGGAATAGGATATGCTTCATCACCTGACCTCTTCAACTGGTCTCCTCAACAGTATCTTGGCGTGATGATGCATGAGGAGCATGCCCGAAATTGCTGGGCGCCTGAAATTTTCTACGATGAAACACGACAACAATTTCTGATTTACTGGGCATCCAGTATACCGGGACGTTTTCCAGAAACCGATAATACAGGGGACGATGGTCTTAATCACAGAATGTATTATGTTTTGACATCAGACTTTAAAAATTTCAGTGATGCAAAATTATTTTTTGACCCGGGTTTTAATGTAATAGATGCCACTCTGGTACAGGAAGGTTCGCGCTATGTCATGTTTATGAAAAACGAAAGCCTGCATCCCTGTGAGAAAAACATCCGCGTATCGGTCAGCCAGAACCTTTTCAGTGGATTTAATGAAATCAGCCCGCCCATTTCGGGTCCCTACTGGGCGGAAGGCCCGGCAGCTATACGGTTCTCGGACAATTGGTTCGTGTATTTTG
>JAYSOP010000430.1:0-4295 GCA_043722905.1 Chryseolinea sp. | reverse complement strand
AAATAATTCTTAAACATGGCAGGTGAAATTAAGTTGTAATTTCCCAAAAGACCACCGACGTATTCACTGGCAGGCTCAGCATACACCGACTCAGGGGTGCCCTGCTGGATAATACTACCGTCTTTCATAACGATTATTTTATCCGCCCAGGAAAGTGAATCGTGCGGATCATGAGATACCAGCACACAGGTGATCTTAAGCTTTCTACCGATTTCATTGATCACAGTTTTCAAAGTGTTTTTATGTACCATGTCAAGATGAGAAAATGGCTCATCCAGTAATAACAACCTGGGCGAAGAGATCAGAAGCCTGCAAATAGCAATCCGCTGTTTTTCACCGCCGGATAACTGGTCGGTTTTTCGCTTTAATAAATGATCGATCTGGCAAACTTGATACAGGTTTTGCGCAACAGTATCTGAAATACTATTGGAATAGCTAAGCACCTGTTCAACCCGAAGAAACTTTTGCAATTCAAAATGTTGTGACAGATAAGCGATCCCTGGGGTGCCCGCTACCAGGTTTTCATTCGGGCCAGTAACTCTCCTGTTTTCAAAGATCACTTCGCCAGAGTCCGGTTGGATCAAGCCAGCAATAATTTTCAGCAAAGTACTTTTGCCTGCTCCCGTTTCCCCCGCAATGGCGATACGCTCGAGCTTTCGCTGTGAAAAAATAATCCCCTGTAGCAAAAAATCGCCTTCGCCTTTTTTTGATATACCGGTTACTTTTAACAATGTCATGCGGCGTTGAATATATTTGCTTACTGTCTATTGCTTAAAGCTTCCTGCTCAAAGCTTATTCTCCCAGGTATCCATTTTAATTTTTTCAATCAGCAGAGAGTTTTTGAATTCGTGGATAAGTTTTTCCATTTCCGCTTCCCTGGTTTGCAACGCATGAAATTCCTGGTCATGAGCATCAATTGCAGGCTTTAGCTTTTCAAGGTTTGCCTGCATATTTTGAATGGCCGTAGTATTTTCATTTTGTTCGATTTCATTTTCATTATTCTGATATTTCAGACGTAACGACAAAAGCACTTCTTCAATATACTGGATCATGTCCCATGGGTTACTCGGCATGTTCCAGGTGAAAATAATATTACATTTGCGGCATTTATATCGGTTACTCTTCCACCCCTTCTCATTCCTTTCTGTGCCTGCAAACTTTAACATGTTGTTGGTGTGGCATTGAGGACATTGCGCATTATCCTTTACCAGTTTATTCAAATAGTCTCTTTGCTCAAGAACAAAAGCCCGTATATTCGCATGGGTATTCATATGTTCAATGAACCGGTCTACCGCTTCTTCCACCGTTTTATGCTCCTCGCCGATTTTACCTTCGAAAATCAGCTTTTTGCTCTGCTTTTTAAAAAAAGTAGCTACCTTAATCAACTCTCTTTCGTTGGCCTTAAAATGCTTATTCATGATCTTGTATGCTCAAAACTATAAAATGATCTTAACTTTAACCATTAATCTTTATTTCACCCAGGTATGGAAGCTTGCTCATACCCATTATTGAGAACATTTGTTCACCTGCTCCTGCTTCTTATGGGGCTTTCCGCATGCCTTGACAAGCCCCACACCGAACGGATCCCAAAAGGCGAAGATTACATTTCATTTACAGAGAATGGCGCGTGGTGTTGGTTTTCAGACCCAAGAGCAATTTACTACGAAGGCGAATTCAACAGGACCTACAGCGGTTGGGTGGATAGTTTGGGCAATGTGGTCATTGGTTTTTATGACCACCGGGAAAAGAAAATTGAAACCCACATCCTGCACCGGGATTTTGAAAAGGATGACCATAACAACCCGAGTTTTTTCATGGATCAGGATGGAAGGTTAATGGTCTTTTATTCAAAACATGCTACTGGAAGTGAGCCCATTTTTTTGGCCCGCGCAAAATTATCTGAAAATATTTCGAAGTGGGAATCGCTTGATACATTAAAGCTAAACGATACGATCCGATATGCCGGCCTCTCCAACACTTATACGTACACCAACATTATTCAATTATCAGAAGAAAAAAACAAGCTGTTTCTATTTTGGCGGGGGGCAGATTACAAGCCCAATTTTTCGGTGTCTCAGGACGGAGGAAAAAATTGGTCTCCGGGAAAAATATTGATCCTGCCTGAAAGGATTTACAAAAACCGGAGGCCCTACATAAAAATAGCCTCTGATAATACGGAGGTGATCCATTTTGCCTTTACCGATGGTCATCCTAATGCAGAACCTGCCAATTCCATTTACTATGCAAAATATCAGCAGGCGGGTTTGTATAAAGCGAGCAATGAAAAAATATTGGATTGGTCAGCCTTGCCCATAGAGCCGGGGCAGGCGGATATGGTTTATGATGCAAAAGAAACACAAGAGAAAGCATGGATCTGGGATGTTGCTGAAGATACTGACGGGCAACCAGTGATCGTTTATTCAAGATTCCCAAGCGATAGCAACCACGTTTATTATTACGGCGTCTATGATGGGGGCAAATGGATTAATTACCGCCTGGTAGATTCAGGGGGGTGGTTCCCGCATACAAAGGAGGGCACCGTTGAACGGGAACCAAACTATTCAGGCGGAATCGTACTAGACCACCAGAACCCATCCATTGTGTATTTGTCAAGGCAGAAAAATGGTGTTTTCGAAATAGAGCGCTGGAAAACAAACGACAAAGGAAAAACGTGGAAAGTGAAGGAAGTTTCACACGGCTCGCAATATGATAACGTACGGCCATTCGTAGTGCGCAGTCACAGCAAAAGTGATTCACTAAATGTGCTTTGGATGAGTGTTAAGCGCTACCATCACTATACAGATTACCAGTCGGCAATTAAGATGTCAATGGATCACCGGTGAATTGGCCATGGTCAGGTCTAAATCTGCCTACTCAAAATAGGCCAGGAATCTGCCGCAGGTGATTACGCCTGTCCAAAGAAGCAAGGAAATCAAGCCGGCTGCCTTTGCTGTCAGGGGAGTTGGACGGAGTTGGTTCCACTGGTCAACCGATTTTAGGGTAACGTTGTGAAAATATCCCGCATTGGCGAAGGCCAGGGTGATCAGAATTAGTTTTACTCCGAAAACATAATTTGTCCCTAGAGATTTTGCCTGAGTTATAAACAGAATTATTCCAGAGGGAAAAACCAGCAGCAGACTCCTTCTCGACCAGGGCAGCAGATGTTTCGCCAGATCCAATACCGGTATCTTTTTTGAAAAACCCAGCAGGCGGAAGTCAAAAAGAAACGCGCTTCCCACCAGAAATATAAAGCCAAGGATATGAATGATCTCGATTATAGGGTAAAGCAGTTGCGACTGACGAACGTAAACAGCCAGGTTTGAAGACTCCAGCCATTGAAATACATCAGCTGCCTTCATCGTTATCGCAACTCGGTCACCTTCTCTCCCACTGTAATCCGTTCAGCCCTCATTTCGTCCTTAACCGTTAAATGCGGATAGCCCACAACCGTCGCCTGGGTGCCAATCTTTAACATATCCTCGCTCAGTCCTCTGCTTTGCATTCGGCTGGGAGGCGCCAGCACTACCTTCCAGGTTTTTTTGTCCACTTCAAACTTGATGATGCCATGCGGATTGTCATAACTGTACTCGATGATCTTACCTTTAAAGTTCAATACCTTCGTCTGATCATAGCTGCTCCAGCCATGATGAAAGGAAGTGAATGAGAAGCAAAACAGCGTCACCACTAAAAAAGCGAACACTTTGGTTTTTGGATTAAATGGATTCTTTAATATCATATGCTTGAAATTTGCTTGTTTAAAATTAACCATCTTTTTTCATTATCAAATGACTTCAGCGAGAATGATTGAATCCTGCAATACTCATTCGTTCCTGAGGGAATTCACAGGATTTGCATTCGCGGCCCGCAATGCCTGCGTCGAAACTATCAACAAGGCAAAAATTAACGAAATAAATCCGGTAAGCGGAAACACCCACCATGAAATATCAATCCGATAGGTATATCGCTCAAGAAATTTTTCCAGCAACCACCAGGAAATGGGAGCAGAAAGAAAAAATGCGATAATCACCAGTTTAGAAAAATCAGTGGACATCAACCCTATCAATCCGGATACAGAAGCACCAAGCACTTTTCGTATTCCAATCTCTTTAGTTCTTTGTTCAGCCGTAAACGCAGCGAGTCCGAATAAACCCAGTCCGGTAATGACGATGGCAAGGGTGGCAAAGAGACTAGCCAGCCTTCCCGAGCCCTCCGCTCCGATCTGGCTGTGGAGAGATTCATAAAGTTGATGCAGGCAATAATCAAGATAAATATGGCGATGACAATAAACATCTGCA
>JAYSOP010000429.1:0-4078 GCA_043722905.1 Chryseolinea sp. | reverse complement strand
GGGCCCACCTGGATAGGAACCTTTTCGATTTCAATGTTTGCCGCCTCCAGACCATACATCGCTTCAGTAGATAAGCTAATAGATTTAATCATCCGGTATCCCGCGATGACAAAACGATCGAAGGCAGAAATTTCGCTGTCAGCTGAGGCCCAGGAATGCAAAGAAATAAATTTAAAATCCGCCATCATACTGTATTTATGCAAAGAGGGGTAAGGACTCGTCAGGTCAATTTCACCCGCATCCGCCATATCGTGTATAATTTTATTGAAAAGGGTATTTACGCGCTGGGGAGTTTTGAATCCTAATTTAATATTGATAAAAAATGCACGTTTAGGGGTAATGGTGTCAACAAGATATTTACTGGTAAATGGACTATCAACAGTCTCCACATGAACGAACCAGTATACATCAGCACGTTTAGGTCTTTTTTTAAATATTGAGTATATGATATTGGAGTCTATGTATCGTCGGCCATCAGCCACTGAGAGGTAAACCAGATTGGTAGCCTCCTTGGGAATAGTAGTATCATCCTGAAGCTCCATTAGCATTGCTTCGTAGTGACGAAGATCCACAAATTCTGTATGGCGTTGTCTCAATTTTCTTGCTTTCAAAAGAACAAACATTAAAAAGAAAAAAACAAACGCTATCAGAAAAGTAAACCAGCCACCATGTTCAAATTTATGCAGGTTTGATAGAAGGAACATGCCCTCCAGGGTAAAGAAGACCGTCGCCAAAATAACGGAGCGATAGGTAGACTTTTTTACGGTTGTAAAATAGTAAACCAGCAACGCGGTGGTCATCAACATATTTACAGTAATGGCCAGCCCATAGGCCCCCTCCATGGCCGAGGATTCTTTAAAAATCATTACGACAAGTATACTTCCGATCATTAATATCCAGTTCATGGCCGGAATATACATTTGACCCATTGATTCACTTGGGTATCTCACCCTCGATGCCGGCCACAATTTAAGCTTCATCGCTTCATTGATCAGGGAGAAAGTACCGGAGATCAATGCCTGACTGGCAATGATCGTGGCCATCGTAGCGATGATAATACCCACCATGAGAAACTGCGTTGGCATGATGGCATAGAATGGAATCTGATCGCCTAATTGTTTCCCCTGTTGTGTTAATAGCCACGCGCCCTGACCGAAATAATTTAACAGTAAACAAGTCTTCACAAAAACCCAACTCAGCCTGATATTCGCCTTGCCACAATGGCCGAGATCAGAATAGAGCGCCTCCGCTCCAGTCGTGCACAGGAATACAGCTCCGAGGAGTAAAAATCCATTAGGGTAAAATGCAATCAGTCTGAATGCATATGCCGGGTTCAGGGCTTTAAAAATGACAGGGTTATGTACCAGTTGATTTGTGCCAAGAACAGCCAGCATAATAAACCATACAGCCATGATAGGCCCGAACGTTCTTCCGACGACTGCGGAGCCAAATTGTTGAAAAATAAAAAGACAAAGTAAAATAACAATGACTATACTGGTAGTTGGAATTTCAGGATAAATGAGTCGCAGACCCTCCACGGCAGATGAAACGCTAATGGCAGGCGTTATAAACCCATCTGCTATCAGCGTGCAGCAGCCAATCATAGCAGGATAAATAACCCAGGTGGCCTTGAATCTTCTCACCAGCGCGTATAGTGCAAAAATTCCTCCTTCGCCCTTGTTGTCTGCGTTCAATGCCAGATAAATATATTTGATTGTGGTAATCAGGGTGAGCGTCCAGAAGATACACGACAGCCCGCCAAGAATTAAATCTTCCGTTATGAGCCGATCGCCAACGATGAATTTAAAAGTATAAATGGGCGAGGTTCCAATGTCACCATAAATAATTCCCAGTGCTATCAGGATGCCCGCTTTCGAAAGTTGGTGTTGTTTATTACTGTTAAATTCCATTTATTTTGCAATGAAGCGATAACCTCCTTCTGATTCTGTTAAGAGGTACAAGGAGCCATTAAGTTTCGTTCCAATTTTTTTTCCTGGTTGAGGGGTCAGGTATTGTATTATCCTTTCTACGGCAACGAGGTTGGTCGATTCGATGATAAAATGATCTAATAAGAGAAGACGGTCTTTCATACCCTCGAGGAAAACCGTTAACCCAGGCGGTAGGACATAAACATTCCAAATATTTTTATTGAGAAGAGTTAAGGAAAGGAGAACCAACAATAAAGAACGCCATTGACCAACAAAGGCAGATCTTGTAACTAGATCAGCGCGAACTGCCAGTAAGCTGAGCACAAAACAATGATTTTTTTGGGTTTCCTTGAATGGGTCGCTTTTCAACTTCTATTCGTTTTTGACCCTCTAAAGCCAAGGGTAGGCATAAAAAGAGTATAAAAATATTAGCTTAAAAGTAGAAAGATTTTAGAAAGTTCGGTGGTTTTGAGCGTTTTTAACTACTGAAACCGGCCATGGGTTTCGGAATAACAGAACTTATTTTGATTAAATGGGGAATTAATACTCCGAAAACCACGGAGCGTTCAGAATTTTTGGTCTGCTACTAAGCTCACAATTTCGGCGGGTGGAATTTCAAGCCGCTTTTGAGTTGCCTGTATTGGCGCTTCACTGATATCAAGAGGGCGTTAAGGCACAAATGTTGCTTTGTGAATGAAAAGGTGAGCTCGTT
Organism: Chryseolinea sp.; assembly: GCA_043722905.1. Classification (GTDB taxonomy): domain Bacteria; phylum Bacteroidota; class Bacteroidia; order Cytophagales; family Cyclobacteriaceae; genus Chryseosolibacter. The sequence goes on along the minus strand of JAYSOP010000429.1, from coordinate 1,438 downwards.
TACACGGATTAATTCCGATTTTCACAGCGGTTCATTTCAACAGATGTTTACCTTCTTTTAAAAGATTAAAAACCACGATGGCCTCCATGGAATTCAATTGGAGAAGATATATCGCGCGCGCGTATAACACCATCTACCTCCTCTTTTTATCGATGATCATTATTCTCATGACCCATCATCCACAGCTCATTAAATTAGCCACCAACGATAAACAAGAGATGTTCCTGGTAAGTTTTTTAATCCTTTCAGTGATATCTCTGGTAGTCCGTTATCTAAAGAAATCCAATAAATTAAAACCACGAGCGGTAATCAAAACATGAACTTGGGTTAAATCAAAATGGTTTGGGTGTTATTCCTAATAATATTGTCGATACTTCTGCAAAATCAGACTAATTCGTTTTCCGCCGTCAAAAAAGAGTTGAAATCCGCATAACCATACCCTCAGCTTAAGTATGAAAGATTAAAATTAAATGGAGACTTAATCATAAGAGGAAAATTAAACGGAGTAAGTACTGATTCAATAGCAATGTACCTGGATTTGCCCTGGATAATAATTGTAATATTGAAACTTACGGGTTACCTAAGGCGTTTGCAAAGGGGTATGCACGTATCACGTTATTTTATGAAACCTTATATTCCGGTGAAGAATTTTCTTGTATTAATTGTCTTATTTACTATTTCATCAGGGGCGTGGGCACAGGTCAGCAAGGTCACTGTCTCGGGCATTCTCCAGGACAAACAATCAAAGGCAAAACTTCCTTATGTAAATGTGATTGTCAAAAACGCTCATGATAGTGTATTTGTAGCTGGCACCGTAACAGATGATCAGGGACTTTTCTCCCTGGCGGGTATTGCACCAGGAAACTATCTAATGGAATTATCATATCTCGGTTTTTCCAATAAGACTATGCCGTTGCTTGTCGGAAGACTTAGTGAGTTTCTCGATGTCGGATTGGTAGGCCTTGATGAAGCAGCTACTACACTCGCAGAAGTGGTTGTTGAGGGCACGCAGGATGCTGTAGCTGAAACAATGGAGAAAAAAGTCTTTAAGATGGAGGATAATATTAATCAAAGTGGCGGTTCACTTCTTCAGGTGATGCAAAACCTGCCGGGAGTCACCATTAGTCAGGAAGGAACCGTACGGCTGCGAGGAAGTGACAGGGTAACCTTACTCATAGATGGAAAGCAAACCGCGTTGACAGGATTTGGGAATCAGGCTAGTCTCGACAACATTCCTGCTTCGGCGATTGAAAGAATAGAAGTTATTAACAACCCATCGGCTAAATATGATGCCAATGGCAATGCTGGAATCATCAACATTATATACAAAAAAGAAGTCATGGAAGGCTTCAATGGGAAAGTCGGTCTGGCCGCGGGAGTGGGTGCCCTTTGGATCAAGAAAGAAAACTACCCCACCATCCGACCCCAGTACCAAAAC
>JAYSOP010000428.1:0-6342 GCA_043722905.1 Chryseolinea sp. | reverse complement strand
CACGGCTAAGGTGACAGCCTATGATATCGCATTTCAAACTGGGAAAGATGCGGGTAGCACTTACGTTCTCGGGCAACTCGACGGAACCTTTGGAAGTCTGATACGTTTGGCACCTGAATCAATTAATGTATCCCTCTTCCGACCTTATATGTGGGAAGTGAATAACCCGCTTATGTTCTTGTCGGCTTTAGAAAGTGCTGTTTTTTTACTGTTGACGATTTTTGTAATTATCAAAAGGCGTTTATTAATCTCCAATGCTTTAACAAATCCGGATGTACTTTTCTGCCTGGTCTTCAGCGTTACTTTTGCTTTTGCCGTGGGCGCATCAACTTATAATTTTGGAACCCTTTCGCGATATAAAATTCCGTTATTGCCCTTTTATCTCCTGGCGCTGGTCTTTATTTATGATCATCCAAATAAAGAAAGAAACGCGGCTTTATTGGAAAGAACTGAGTATTGATGCGCCACCTTTTTTCTTCCCATTTTTCCAAATTCAGTTCGGAGATTTTTACCATCTATCAGAAGTTTAAGGCAATTTTTCCATTCTGCCGGTGAGGCGGCCAGGAATCCATTGAGCCCGTGATCGATCACTGCGCTGTTTACACCTACTGGCGAGGCAATAGTGGGGATCTGAAGCGCCATATACTGGAGGGCCTTGAAAGCACATTTTCCCTTGGTCCACTCATCATCCGGTAATGGCATGATCCCAATATCAAACTCAAACAGGTCTTCGATTTCAGTATCGATTCGCCAGGGCTTGTAGCGTAGTGACTTAAGGTTTAAGTCAGGTTTTTTGTCTGCGATCACCAAAAACTGAACTGTAGGGAAATCTCTTTCAATGTCCTGCAGGATATCTTCAATAAATCTGAGGTACTTGAGTGTTGAGTGTGAACCTGTCCAACCTACGGTTACCGCATCGCTGCGAGATTTTGAAAGCCGATCAGGGTTGTGTAAAACCTCGGTATCAATGGTGGTCGGATTATAGATTACCTGATCATTATAACGGCGTGCATAGCAGCACAAATATTCATTTCCACAACTCACTTTATAACTCCACCTGCATATAGTCTTTATTTTGCTTCGCCACTTAATGCCTTTCAATAGTAATCCTTCATCAATCCGATCGGTTAACCAGAGGGCGTCATCAAAATCGTAAATAACCTTTTTCCTGAAAACCTTTGTGATTAGCCACTCAAAAACCGGGGGACCCAGCGGCGCAACCTCGCGGTGAATAAAAACGAAATCAAATTTGAATAAGGCTGGCAAAATGAACAATCGCCGGAGCAATCCTTTAACAAGCATCAGACTTTTCCAAAACGCCCGGCCAGAATAATAAAAACGCCGCCAGGTTTTTGGTTCTAAGAATGGTTCAACCTGAAATGAATGTCCCTGTTGTTTTAGAACAGCAAAATATTGCTCGAATCGGAATCGCTGAGAAGGCGATTCATTTAAGGGATAGGGGACAAGGAAAAGTATATTCACTTAATTAAAGATATTAGCTGTATTTTACCATCAAAATTGGCCTTTTTCAATGAACACTTCTTTCTAAGACTTGAATGATAAAGGATTTTGAATATATCATTGAACCCACCCGTAAAAAAGTTTTTGATCTGAAAGAACTTTGGCAATACAGGGAGTTATTCTATTTTTTTACCTGGCGTGATGTAAAAGTAAAGTATAAGGAAACAGTATTGGGAATAATATGGGTAATATTACAGCCCATTTTATCAGTGGCCATATTTTCTATATTTTTTGGTCGCGGTCTGAATGTCCCGTCGGCCGGATTACCTTATCCTGTCTTTGTCTTCTCAGGTTTGCTTCTTTGGACAGTTTTTTCAGCAAGCATCAGTAACGGAGGAAATAGTATGGTGACGAACGCGCCGATAATAAAGAAAATTTATTTCCCAAGAATCATTATACCTATTTCTTGCATACTGGTTTCCACCATAGACTTTGTCATTGCTTTCGCAGTATTTCTCGCTATGCTGATGTATTTCGGTGTTGCGGTGGATTTTCAAGGTGTTTTATATTTTTGGCCAGCGGCATTCCTGCTTATGCTTTTGGGTACTTTGGGTATCAGTTGCTGGCTCGCGGCTTTAAATGTGAAGTATAGAGACTTTCGATTTGTCATTCCTTTCGGATTGCAAATTGCTTTGTTTGTAACCCCGGTCATTTATCCCATCTCTATTTTGGGAGATACCAGTCTTACTTATGTTTTGGCCATCAATCCAATGTATGGAGCCATCATGTTATTTCGAGCGCCTTTTGGATTGGTTGTAAGCAAGCCTGAATTGCTGATCAGTCTTTTGTCAAGTTTTATTCTCCTGTTGTGGGGGGTGTACTATTTCAAAAAAACGGAAGCTTATTTTGCTGATATCGCGTGAAGCCAATCCTTGACATCCAAAATATTTCGAAACGTTTCCAGATCCGGCATCAGCGTTTGCCGTACCTGAGTTTCCGTGAAAAGCTGATGGGAATTTTTAAATCCCGCGAAAAAAAAGAAGTTTTCTGGGCATTGAATGATATTTCATTTACCATTAATCCCGGTGAAGCGTTAGGAATAGTAGGCAGTAATGGTGCGGGGAAATCCACTTTATTAAAGATACTTTCGCGCATCACGCCGCCCACTAAAGGTAAAATTATTTGCCGCGGTCGAATGGCTAGTTTATTGGAAGTGGGCACCGGTTTCCATCAGGAGCTGACAGGCAGGGAAAATGTTTATATGAACGGGTCCGTCCTTGGAATGAAAAAAAATGAGATCGACAGGCGCTTTGATGAGATCGTTGATTTCTCAGGTGTGGAAAAATTCATAGACACGCCTTTGAAACACTTTTCAAGCGGCATGCAGCTGCGACTTGCCTTTGCGGTCGCGGCACACCTTGAACCCGAAGTTCTTATAGTAGATGAAGTTTTGGCAGTGGGCGATGTCGAATTTCAAAAAAAGTGTCTAAAAAAAATGGGGGATGTAACTGGTCAGGGACGAACAGTCCTCTTTGTAAGCCACAATCTCCCTTCCTTGAAATCAATATGTAAAACTGGTATACTGCTGCGTGAAGGCAGGCTCCTTCAATCCGGAAATATAAAAGATGTCATTGACACCTATACCTCCTTTCACCATAGGGATGAAAAGATTACTGATGGAATTCATTATTTTCAAAACCATATATTGGTTAGAAAAGTATCGGTGAATGGCATTGAACTTAATTCTCTTTTAATTGAGACAGACAGGCTACTGATAGTAATAGAGATTGAATTTAAAAAAAGAACCGCATTCGAGCTGGATGTGCATCTTAAAAAGGATGAACAGGTTATAGTAAGTTATGCTAATTTTGTAAAAAGTGATGTGACCATATTCGAAGCGAGAGTTTACAGAATCGAATATAATATCAGCTTACCGGAACTCCGGTCAGGAAAGTATAAACTCGATCTCTTTTTTACTGAACCCTTTACTTCATGGTTTGCCATTTCTGAAAATATGATTGACGTGGATATCTTAAATAGCAATCACCATATTTTTTTAAATTCAAATACTTTGAAATGGGGGAGCGTTCTTGCAAAAGGCACTTACTCAAAAGAAATTCTGGCATTAGAAAAATAACCTTTTAAAGTGGCTGCGGACCAAGGGAATCATGTTGAATGTATTCATATAGCGGTAGGATTTGATGAAAACTATCTTTACCCGGTTTATTCATTAATTAGTTCCCTGATTATACACCATCGGGCAGGACAGGTCGAAATCCATGCCTTGACGCAAGGCATAACGGAGGGAGAAAAAATTAACATGACTGAGTTTGTAGGCCGTTCAGGAAACCGGATCTGTTTTTACAACCTGGATCAATCGCTTGTTAGCCAGTTTGTACTGACCAGTCAATGGACATCAGCGGTTTATTACCGGTTATTCTTTACCGCACTTATTCCTAAAACGATCCAACGGTTGATTTATCTGGATGGTGATACAGTAGTCACAAACTCTTTATGGCCGCTTTATAATGTTGCAATGGATGACTTTCCCGTTGCTGCCGTATTCGATAATTATGTCAAAACGCAACCACTCATCAACATTTTTGAAGAGGGCGAATATTTCAATTCTGGTGTAATGCTGATTGATGTTGAAAAGTGGAAGGCGCAAAAAATATCGGAGCAGGCTTGCGAATATCTGCAGCAATACCCTCAGAATATTTTATTTGTTGACCAATGTGCCCTTAACAAAGTCTTGCGTAGTAAATGGAAAAAATTGGATTTTCGGTTCAACCTGATGTATTCATGTTTACCTGAGGGCCTTTCTAAAAAACAAATGCATTTTTTGGTAAAAGATAGTGTAGTGGTTCACTATACCTTGCAGCGACCATGGCACATGCTGTGTAAAAACAGGTTGAGGAACCTATATTTTTACTATATAAAGAGAGCGGGGGTTATAAAATTGCCCTGGCTTGGGTACAGTGATTTTGAAATTAAAAAAATCCCGGCCTGGATTAAGATCCGGCTGCAAGATTTTTACTTTGATGTGCCGGTCTTGCAAAAATTTTGGCGATTTATCCATACCAGATGACCGGCAACGTGAACCTTGTATTACAATCATTTGGAGGTGAAAGTGAATACAGGCGAGCCATTTTTTCTCTTTGGAGCTTTTACGCTCACATATCGTCCGAATATTCCGGTACGAGGGCGCTTTTGTTCACTGACAATCCTGAATTTTTTTACCCCTATTTGGAAGGGCTTCCGGTTCAATATGTTTTCTTGTCAGCCGAAAAAATCAGACATATGCGTGGTGAAATCAATTTTCTCCACCGCATCAAAATCGGTGTCATAGAGGAGGCGTTCCTGATGTATGAAGGAAGTATATTATATGTCGATGCTGATACGTGCTTTATTAAAAATCCAGCGCCCTTATTCCAGGATATTTCAGAAAAAATTTCTTTCATGCATGTCAATGAATATTCCTTTCTTCATTTGCAGGAAATTCCGCTACCCTCCGGTGCCCCCTTTCATGCTGTATTGAAGGTTCTGGAGGAAGAGGAATTTACGCTGGCCAATGGTTCACAAAGGAAATTTCTGCCATCTTTATTCTCCTGGAACGCTGGGGTAATTATGCTTCATCGTAACCATCACCCGTTGCTTGCAGATGTGTATGCCATTACGGATCGGCTATTTCCTGAAACCGGAAATCACGCGGCTGAACAATATGCCTTCTCACTTGTATTGCAAACAAATACGGAGTTGCATCCCTGCAATGAATTTATTTATCATTACTGGTATCGGACTAAAAAACAAGTTGCCGATAAATTTTTGGCTAAAAGGCTTGACTACCTATGGACTCAATTATCAACCGAGCAGAAAAAAAGATGGGTCAAAAATTGGACCCAGGCCCTTCCGGGGAATATTGAGCAACATCCATGGACGCTAAGGGATAACGCTATTCAGGCTTTTAACAACAATGAGTTCTGCCGCGCTTATCGATGGGCAGCCATGGCTTTCATAAAAAACCCTTTTAATATTCCTTTTATTAAAAATTGTTTTTATCATACGAGAAGACTGTTAATGGAATAGTATTTTTTAATAAGATAATAATTTGCCTGTATGTCGTTTCTTAAAAAGCTGATATTCATTTTGGTCAGTAGCCATACAGGCTGGTATTTTTTACGACCGTTTACCAGGTTGGGTTCTCTTATATCCAGGATGAGAAATGAAGTGGAAGCTAAGCGCAAAGTCCTGGCGGAGGAGAATCTTCATGAAACCTTCTTCGATACAATTTTTCACGAGCGCAAAGTTCTTAATGGCCCATTTAAAGGTTTGCAATATCCGTCCTATAATTCGATCGGGAGCACATTGTATCCTAAATTACTTGGCAGTTATGAAAAAGAGTTGCACGAAGTATTGAAATCACTAAGTGAGATTGAGTTTTCGGAGATAATTAATATAGGATGTGGTGAAGGTTACTATGCCATTGGTCTATCTCTCCTATTAAAAAAAGGGAGGGTCTTAGCCTGCGACACTGACCCGGATGCCTTATTGCTGTGTCAAAAAATGGCAGCGTTAAATAACGTTTCAGATCGTTTCATTTTTAAGAACGAGTTTACCGCTTTAGATTTAAAAAACTTTGAGTTCACCAAACGTGGCTTAATCATTTGCGACTGCGAAGGATTTGAAAAAAATATTTTTAATACCGCCAATCTGGATAACCTGAAACAATGTTATCTATTAATTGAGACGCATGATTTTATGGACATTGAAATATCCGGTTTCCTGATTGATTTATTTTCTTTGACCCATGACATTAAGATTATTCAGAGTCTGGATGATATTCAAAAGGCCAAGCGCTATCAATATGAAGAAACAAGGTCT
>JAYSOP010000427.1:0-6517 GCA_043722905.1 Chryseolinea sp. | reverse complement strand
CGATAAAAGAGGCAAAGACCACCACACTGAACAAAGCAATGGATACCACCGTGGACAACTGATATTCCTGGAATAGAAGAATGTTGGCCGCCAGAACCAACAAAGCCAGGAATGCACCGTTAAGCAGGGCCACAAAAAATACTTTCACCATCCGATTCCATAATCCTTCGTCTACAAAATTGGGATTGGCCAGACTTTGCACGATGAGCGATGAAGACTGAATCCCCACGTTTCCCCCGGTAGCCTGTATCAAAGGCGTAAAAAAGGCAATCGCTGTTACCCGCGAAATCTCTCCTTCGAAGAAACCCATAAACTTAGCGTTCATTAATCCGCCAAAAATACCGATCAGGAGCCAGGGTAAACGTGCACGGGTATTTCGCCACACACTGTCATCCTCCTCTACCGATTCACTGATACCGGTCATGAGCTGACGTTCTTCTTCCGCTTGTTCGGTGATGACATCGACCACATCATCAATGGTTATCCTTCCGACCAACTGGCCCTTAACATTTACGACGGGAACGGACTCCAGATCATATTTTTTCATGATCTCGGCAACTGCTGAGTCTTCCATGTACGTTTCTACGGAAACAATGTCGCGCTCACAGATATCTCCTACGATGGTGCGTGCGTCCGAAATAATCAGGTCCTGCAAGGCAGCCCTGCCCAACAACCTGTCCCCATCATCCACGACATAAACCGCATAAAATTTCGAAACATTTTCAGCTTGTTTCCTGATCTCATCTACGCATTGCACAACGGTCCAATGAACCCGCGCCTTGATCAGCTCCTTTGCCATTAACCCGCCAGCCACATTCTCCTCATAACGCAATAACTCAGTGACCTGGATGCGCAATTCCAGACCAAGATCAGAGAGCACTTCCTCTCTTAATTTAACGGGCAACGCATGAAGAATATCCGCTACATCATCAGAATCCAGTTGATTGAGGAAGGTGGCAATTTCAGACGGCTTGTAAACCTTGAGGTAATTCTTACGGGTGTCCGGATCCAGGTCATTAATAATCTCAGCCTGAAGTTCAATCGATAAGAGATCCAGTACATATTTGGACTCTTCAGAATTGAATTCATATAACAACTCGGTAATATCGGCAGCTTTTATCCCCATGAGGCTCTCACTGATAAAAGCTTCATCACGGGCATCCAGCGCCTCCTGAAAGCGATCGCGAAATTCTTTTGTTAATTCAAATTCAATTTCTGGTTCCTGCACGACTTTGTTCTATTAACCTGGTAAGAGAAATGAAATCTTCAACGGCAAGTTGTTCAGCACGTTTATCCAATAGTGGAAGTGATGAAACTTCCGGGGCCAAATGTAGATTTTTTAAAGCGTTGCGCAAGGTCTTTCTACGGGTATTAAAACCCTGCTTCACCACCTGAACAAAAAGATTTTCATCACAGTTTAATTGCCCTTGTTCATTTCTTACCAACCGTATGACAGCTGACATAACTTTGGGCGGTGGTGTGAAAACACCAGGTGACACTTTAAATAAATACTCTACTTTATAGTAGGCCTGAAGCAGTACGCTCAGTATCCCATAAACTTTGCTTCCGTGTTTTGAAGCAATTCGTTCAGCCACCTCTTTCTGAAGCATGCAGACAACCTGGTCTACCTGGTGCCTTTGCTCCAGCACTTTGAAAAAAATCTGGGATGAAATATTATAGGGAAAATTTCCAATGATTGAAAAATTTTTCGCAAAGATGGCCGTGAGATCTGCTTTCAAAAAATCAGCTTCTATGATGTTCCCATCCTCCGCTAAATGGTTGGTTTTTAAGTATGCCACCGACTCGCGGTCAATCTCGATCAATTTAAGTTCAATGTTATCCATCGACTTTAATAAACGCGTCAGCACTCCCATCCCGGGTCCGATTTCCAATACGCTGATTTGGCTGGTCGCCGGAACCAGGAGACTGCTCACAATTTTGTTAGCGGTGTTCAAGTCATTTAAAAAGTGCTGCCCCAGTGCTTTCTTCGGTCGTACCCTATGTTCTTTTTCTCTTGACATCCGGTTAAAGGTAAGCGAAAGTAGCAAGAACCAGGAAGGTAAGAGGGCCGGGCTATTAAGAATGATCGAGAAAAAGTGCGACGGTATCATTCTCCTCCTACAATGTTCCTGGTTCATTGTACCTTGTTCCCCGAGTCCCACTTTTTTTTGTTAATTCGCAGGTGAATTGAAATTCTCTATGACACATCAACCAAAATCTCAGGAGAAACCCCGTATCGGCATAACCATAGGAGACCTCAACGGTATTGGCCCTGAGGTGATTGTGAAAGCTTTATCCGACAACAGGATACTCAACATGATTACGCCGGTTATATATGGGTCTTCCAAAGTTATTTCATTTTATAAAAAATTATTGGCACTGGAAGAATTCAGCTACTCACCGGTAAGATCAAAGGGACAGTTTGTTACGAAGAGTGTCAACGTAGTAAACTGCTGGGAGGAGGTGGTGGAAATTAATCCCGGGAAGGCAAGCAAGGAAACAGGCAAGGCTTCCTTTAATGCTTTGCAGTGTGCCTGTTCAGAAATGAAGGAGGGCTTGCTGGATGCGCTGGTTACCGCCCCTATCGATAAGCAGTCAATACATAGCGAAGAATTTCCATTTAAGGGTCACACGGAGTATCTGGCCAGAGAATTTGGCGCCGGTGAGAGCCTTATGTTTATGGTAAACGAAACGCTGCGTATTGGATTGGTTACAGATCACGAAGCTTTGAAAGACGTGCCGGCTCTTTTAACAAAGGAACGGGTTGAGGCAAAACTCAGGCTGATGGAAAATTCTTTGCGAAAGGATTTCGGAATCAGTAAACCGAAAATCGCGATTTTAGGACTGAACCCACATGCCGGCGATGGCGGCCTGATCGGGAATGAGGATGAGGATATTCTCAAACCGGTGGTAAACGATCAACGAAATAAAGGGAAACTTGTTTTCGGACCTTTACCGGCTGATGGCTTTTTCGGTACGTCTCAATACAAGCAATATGATGCCGTTCTGGCTATGTATCATGATCAGGGTTTAATCCCTTTCAAAACACTCGCTTTTGAGACAGGGGTCAATTTCACGGCAGGGCTATCCATCATCAGAACCTCCCCGGATCATGGCACAGGCTACAACATTGCCGGTAAAAACCTGGCGAATGAGACGTCAATGAGAGAGGCTATCTACATTGCTGGGGAAATCTTTAGACAGCGAACGGAGCAATTTAAAGAAAAATAAGCTTGGCTGAATGCTGCAATTTAACCGTTCAGCCCTCAGAATTGAGTTAAATCGCAATTATTACATAATTTTAATCTTAAGATAACCTCGAAATGGATATTGTTACTAAAAAACAGCTGAACATTCTTATTCAATTGGCTGAGGCAGATAAACATTTTGCAAAAATCGAACGGGATATGATCTTTAAAATCGCCCGTGACCGGAATTTTCCAGAAGAAACCGTCAATGAATTAATCCGTAATCCAGAGCCCATAGATACCCTCGGTGCCCTTTCGATAGAGCAAAAATTCGAATATCTGATGTCGAGCATCGATTTAATCTTCATCGACCAGAATATCTTTGAAAGTGAGATCCTTTTTAGCAAGAACATCGCCATCAAGTTGGGGTTTAAGAAAAATATCATCGATTATATCGTTGAACATTACGGAAAAAAAACCCGGGAGGATTTCAAACAAGCAGCCTTGAAGGATTATGTTTAATGACCTCTTTTTCCCAAAAAACAGGGCTTTTTTGATTGATCTTTGCGCTTTCCATTAATTATCCTAAATTTGCCGACTTATTTTTAAGCCTGACGGGCATGGCATTGAGGGCATATACGGCTAATATTATAGGATTGAGTAACGCCATCCACCGCTTCGAATTCGAGGGGGGAAATGAGTTTTTTATTCAATATGGAACGGCGCTGATTTCCGAAGGATCATTTAAAGCGCTGGTTTTACTTGATAAGCGTGAAACACTGATTGAGGCCACTTTCCTGATTACCGGGACTGCAAAACTCATTTGTGACCGTAGCCTTGATCCGTTTGATTATGAAGTGAAAGCGGATAAGAAACTGGTGTTTAAATATGGAGATTCAGATGAGGAACTCAGTGATGAAATCATCATGATCCATCGCGACACCGACAGCCTGGAGTTAGGTCAGTATATTTTTGAATTTATTTCGCTTGAAATTCCTATAAAAAAACTTCATCCGAGGTTCCGTGATGAAGAAGATGAAGATGACACCGAAGGGAAAATAATTTACTCTTCCAAAAAATCTTCAGATGATAATAACGGCGAGGACATAGATCCTCGTTGGGAAATATTAAAAAAATTAAAATAAACAGTTGTAAGTTATGCCAAATCCAAAAAGGAAAACCTCGAAAACCCGGAGGGATAAAAGAAGAACTCATTACAAAGCTACGGCCAAGCAATTAGCCGTTTGCCCCACTACCGGAGAACATCACCTGCCCCATCGTGCGTTCTGGCATGAAGGAAAGCTTTACTTTAAAGGTAAAGTAGTGATGGAAAAAGAAGTGCTGGCTTAAATGCCTTTTCTAAAGAGAACAGGATTGGAAGACCTCTGCGGGAATCGTGCGTGTAAACCAACCGGTATTTTCTCTTAATATTACATACTTCGAAAACTTGCTCGAATGATTCGGGCATTTTTCATTTTTAGAGGCCTACCCATTGACATGGAAAAGCAAGAACTAAATTAAGAATATGGATAAAATCAGAGCCGCCATTACGGGTGTCGGTGGTTATGTTCCTGACTACATTTTAACAAATAAGGAGCTTGAAACCATGGTGGAGACCAGTGATGAGTGGATCACCACGCGCACGGGCGTGAAAGAGAGACGAATATTAAAAGGAGAAAATAAAGGCGTCTCGGTGATGGGTATCGAAGCTGTAAAAGACATGCTCGGCAAAACCAAAATTGATCCCAGGGAAATTGACCTCCTCATATTTGCGACCGTTACCGCCGACATGACTTTTCCTGCCACGGCCAATATTGTAGCGACAGCCGTGGGCGCTGTAAATGCCTTTAGCTATGACCTTGGTGCTGCCTGCTCCGGATTTTTGTTTGCCCTCACGACCGGGGCCAGTTTTATTGAATCGGGCCGCTATAAAAAAGTGGTTGTCATCGGCGGTGATAAAATGTCTGCCATCATAGATTATACTGATCGGACAACCTGTATTATTTTCGGCGATGGCGCAGGTTGCGTATTACTTGAACCCACAACGGAAAACGTCGGGATTATAGATTCGATGCTGAAGAGCGATGGAAACGGAGAATCCTACCTTCATATGAAGGCCGGCGGAAGTCGCATTCCGGCTTCTCAGGCAACCGTTCAATCACGCCAACATTTCGTTTATCAGGAGGGTGCGGCAGTGTATAAATTTGCCGTTACGAATATGGCCGAAGCTGCTGCCCAAATTGCAGAGCGGAATAATCTCACACCCAATGATATTACCTGGCTGGTACCGCATCAGGCCAACAAAAGAATCATCGATGCCACGGCCAGCAGGGTCGGCATTACGCAAGATAAAGTAATGATGAACATTGAGCGATACGGAAATACCACGGCAGGTACACTTCCACTGCTTTTATGGGACTATGAAAAGAAACTTAAAAAGGGTGACAACTTAATCATGGCAGCTTTTGGTGGTGGCTTTACCTGGGGTGCTGTTTACCTGAAGTGGGCTTATAACAGACAGTAGGCATTAGGCATTAGACAATAGTAGTGGGTATTGGGAAATGAGAGATTAGATCCCCCGGGCCGATTGAAAGATTTGAATTTTGGCTTTATGCTTTCAGCTTTGTACTTTAAGCTTCTTTGTGCTTTGTGCTTATTTTGTAACTTAAAGTCCTTTAAATAATTATGGCAACTATATCAGATCTCAACAAAGGAAATTTTGTCCGCTATAACGGTGAGATTATGCAGATAGAAGAATTGCTCCACCGGACACCTGGCAATCTACGGGCTTTTTACCAGGTTAAAATGCGCAACCTGCGCAACGGAAAAGTAGCTGAAAACCGTTTCAGGCCCGGCGATGAAGTTGAGATCCTGAGGGTCGAAACCAAAGAATATCAATATCTGTATGCGGACGGGGGTAGTCTGGTATGCATGGACAATCAAACATTTGACCAGGTGTACATCGACAAGAGTCTGCTGGGAGATTCCGGTAATTATATTAAGGAAGGGGTTACCCTTCTGATTGCTTTTGAGAATGGGAACAATCCAATCACCGCTGAGGCACCGTCGCATGTCGTGCTCGAGGTTCAATACACCGAGCCAGGAATGCAAGGTGATACAGCGACGCGAACACTGAAGGCAGCTACGATGGAAAATGGTGTTGAGATCCGCGTCCCTCTTTTTATCAATACCGGAGAAAAAATTAAAGTTGACACCCGTACGGGTGCCTATTTAGAACGTGTCAAATAAACTTATGAGCAAACGTCTCACCTCAAAAACAACATCGAAAAAAGAATCAAAATCGCTGCGGATTCTTCCTCCATCCGGAT
>JAYSOP010000426.1:0-9893 GCA_043722905.1 Chryseolinea sp. | reverse complement strand
CAAAAATCTGAATATCTCGCTTTGTACTTCGTGCCGAATAACCTACTTTTGCGCACGATTTTCAGACCTTAACAACAAAACATAGCAATGGCAAATATTGGAAAGATCACCCAGGTAATTGGTCCTGTAGTGGACGTCGCTTTTGACGGCGAAGGCATGAAATTGCCTAATATTCTGGACTCTTTAATTGTAATGAAAGGTGATGGAACCAAAGTAGTATTAGAAACGCAGCAACATCTTGGTGAAGACCGCGTGAGAACCATCTCGATGGAAGGAACCGAAGGTCTTGTGCGTGGCATGAAAGTGACCGATACCGGTTCACCCATCACAATGCCCATCGGAGATGATATTAAAGGGCGTCTTTTCAATGTCATTGGCGAGGCGATCGATGGAATCCCCCAACCAAAAGGAACCCAGACACTACCCATCCACCGCAGCGCTCCCGCGTTCGAAGATCTTTCCACATCGACCGAAGTTTTGTTTACTGGTATTAAAGTTATTGATCTGATCGAACCTTATTCAAAAGGTGGTAAAATCGGACTATTTGGTGGGGCAGGAGTAGGCAAGACCGTGCTTATCCAGGAATTGATCAACAACATTGCCAAAGCATATTCGGGTCTTTCAGTATTTGCCGGTGTCGGTGAAAGAACGCGCGAAGGGAACGACCTGTTACGCGAGATGATCGAAGCGGGTATTGTGAACTATGGTGAGAATTTTTTGAAATCTTTGCATGAAGGAGGCTGGGATCTTAGTCAGGTAAAAGAAAGTGATTTGAAAGAATCCAAAGCAACCTTCGTATTTGGTCAAATGAATGAGCCTCCAGGGGCCCGGGCGCGAGTTGCCCTTTCGGGACTTACGGTGGCCGAATATTTCAGGGATGGCGACGGAAAAGGAAAGGGCCGCGACATATTATTTTTCATTGATAACATCTTCCGCTTTACGCAGGCTGGCTCCGAGGTTTCCGCTTTGTTGGGACGTATGCCCTCCGCGGTAGGTTATCAACCTACCCTGGCTTCCGAGATGGGTGCCATGCAGGAAAGAATTACCTCGACAAAGAACGGTTCAATCACGTCGGTTCAGGCAGTATATGTGCCAGCTGACGACTTGACCGACCCGGCGCCGGCAACCACCTTTGCTCACCTCGATGCGACAACGGTTTTGAGCCGTAAGATTTCTGAACTCGGAATTTATCCAGCGGTTGACCCCCTGGATTCAACGTCAAGAATCCTTCGGCCCGAGATTGTAGGTGAAGAACATTATAATTGCGCGCAGCGCGTGAAGAATATTCTGCAGCGCTATAAAGAATTACAGGATATTATTGCCATTCTTGGAATGGACGAATTATCTGATGAAGACAAGCAAATTGTTCACCGTGCCAGACGCGTGCAACGTTTCCTTTCACAACCTTTCCATGTGGCCGAAGCATTTACGGGTTTAAAAGGGGTCCTTGTGGATATCAAAGACACTATTAAGGATTTCAATGGCATTATGGATGGGCAATACGACTACCTTCCTGAAATGGCCTTTAACCTGGTGGGAAATATTCAGCAGGCGATTGAAAAAGGTGAAAAGATGATGGCTGAAGCCAGGGGGTAATCAGTTTCAATTTGCAGGTTTAAAGTTGAAGGTTGCAGGTTTCAAGTTGGAGGTTTAAAATTTAAAGGTTCATCAATGTTTTTGGAGATACTAACACCGGATAAAAAGATCTTTGAAGGAGATGTGGTCATTGCCACTTTTCCGGGAGCCGATGGCTCTTTCCAGGTAATGGATAATCATGCCCCGTTGATCAGCATTTTAAAAGAAGGTCTGGTGGAATATAAATCAAAAGAGGCTTCTGATAGTTTTCTCATTACCGGAGGCGTGGTGGAGGTGCTGAAGAACAAAGTGGTACTCCTGGCCGATGGATTAGTCGCTAAAGTATAAGCATAAAAAGACCCCGGCAAACCGGGGTCTTTTTATGCCAAATATTGTTTACTGCTTCGCAATCCACATGATCAGGAAAACGAGTCCAATTACCAGGGCAATCGTACTCAATATCCAGAAAATTGAATTTGTCGGTCCGAACAAACCCAATACAATGCCGACGATACCAAATATCAGCGCCATTTTGAGATCATTGTCCATGACTTTGGTATTGGCAATTGAATTGATATTATCGCCAGATTTTTTTCCCTTAATCATGCTTTTCACTTCTGATTTCAATTCCTTACGGAATTCCTTTTTTTCGGCCTTTGACATGGCTGAATATTTTGCCACGAATGATTTTTGGTCTTTCAAAGATACCGTGACGGGCGCCTTTTCCACAGTAGCGATTCGGCTTTCAGCGCTGGCAGCAACGGCCTCCTCATTAATTTGCAGAGGACTGGTTGAAGGGGTCGCAAGCTGGTTTTGAGCAATGAGTGATTTTTCGGATTCAGCCTTTTTCTTACCACTGTTGTAATCGTAGTGATCAAAATAATAAGCGTATTTCGGTGTGGAACAGGAAGCGAGCAAAAGCACGCTTGAAACGAGTAAAAGATATTTTTTCATATGAGTAAAGTTATTTTTGTCCTTTAACCCACGTAAAAAATCGTTCCATAAAACGTTTTTCGAAGTCCCAGAAAAAACGAAACTGGCCGAAAATAAAACCATACCCGAGTAAAATTATATTGTAAAGGGGTAAAATAAACAAGTAATAGAGCACTGAGGCCAGCGTTGTATTGCCCTCCTCACCTGCCAGCCAAAACAATATTGGTTTTTTAATAAGTAGTATAGTGAATCCTGTGCAGGCAAAAACCAAAAGCACGATTGCCACTTGCCAGGCACTTTTAAGTTTCCAGCGAATCTTTAGCTTGTCTATCCAGTTCAACCTCTCCATAGCTATTGCAAATTCTTAAAGTTCTCCCAATAACGTGTTTTGGGTAATGGGGCTTCAAAGCGCATCATCTCTTTCTTTACCGGATGCGTGAATTCAAGTCTGCGGGCATGCAGACAAATACTTCCATCCTCATTGGGGTCTGCAAACCCATACTTCACGTCCCCTTTGATTGGACAGCCCATGGATGCCAGTTGAACCCGAATTTGATGAGGACGACCAGACAGCGGATTTACTTCCAGAAGCCACTGATTTTCCTTCTGAGCAATGAGGGCATAGTTTAATTCTGAGTGCAGCGCACCCTCCTTTTGTGTGGAGAAGGCCGTGCTTTTATTTTTCTTTTCATCCTTGGATAACCAATGGATCAAAGTCCCGCTTTCATTGGGCGGTTGTTTTTGAGTAATGGCCCAGTAAGTCTTTTTAGTCTGCTTTTCCCGAAAGAGCGCATTCATACGTTCCAAGGATTTGGAAGTTCGCGCCAGCACAACGATTCCGCTTACCGGTCTGTCTATGCGGTGAACTACCCCCAAAAAGACTGCTCCGGGTTTTTGATATTTTTTTTTAACATATTCCTTACACAAGTCTACCAGAGGAATATCACCCGTAATATCACCCTGGACAAGAATTCCGGAAGTTTTATTCACAATCAGCAGGTGATTGTCTTCATAAATGACTACAAATGGTACTTTCACCGCAATAATTTAATCAATTAATGATACCCTTAAATTCTATAAAAAGCTCAAAGGAATAATCTAAAATCTGTTGAAAGGGTTATTTTTGTCTCTACTTAAATCCTATGCGACTAAAAATTGCCCCACCCTCCTTCATCCTGATCCTTTGTTTATTCATTGCAGGATGTAATTCCAAAGAAATAACCCGGCTTCAGATCGAGAACGATTCCTTGCGAAGCGAATTGGAATCGAGGTACACGGTTTTGGCAAGTTTAAAGGATGTAAGGGGCCTATTGGATTCGATTGATGCCAGCAGAAATTCCTTGCGCTCGAATTTAAATGAAGGAACGAGTTACGAGGAGTTTTCAACCCGTTTAAAAGATATTAATCATTTCGTCAAAATGTCTGAAGAAAAAATAGGCATGATTCAGAAAGCCTTAAAATCTTCTCAACATGAATCTACTGCCTATCTCATGCTAGTGGATGCTTTAAAGGGTGAAGTACAAATCCGGGTTGATGAGATAGTGAAATTAAATGAGGAGGTCAGCAAATTTAAGGATCAGAATCAAGGCCTTCAGGAAAGGATCCGAATGAAGGAAAATGAAGTGAATGAGATCAACATTCAGATTTCAAACAAACAGCAAGAGTTATTTCTACTGGAAGCTAAGATCGATGCCATGGTAAGTAATTTTAAAGTTACCGAAGCCGATGCTTACTATGCGAGGGCCCGTGCTGTTGAGGAAGCTGCCAAGAGAACCAAACTAGCCCCGCAAAAAAAGCGCGAAACGTATAAAGAAGCCATCGAACTTTACAAAAGATCACTATCGTTAGGAAAACAGGAAGCGAAGGTTGATATCGCTAACCTTGAGAAGAAACTTAGGTAAGAAGAAGTAAACCTCCCACTCGGAGTCACTCGCAAGAGGACTGCTGAGGCAGCTTCTGGCAGATCTAAAGATTCTAATCTTTGAACTCTGACGTAAAGTGGAAACTGATGTCCGGAAAATTATCCTGAACCATTTGGAGCCAGGCTCTTGATTCTGCCATAAACACCAGTTTGCCCTCTTTATCGCGCGCAATGTGTCGCTGTTTTGAATCAATGAATTCGGCTAACTTCTTTGGGTCTTTGCTACTGATCCAGCAAGCTTTATAAATATTTTGTGCGGCAAACTGGGCCGTAGCGGAGTATTCATTTTTTAATCTGAATTGAATTACCTCGAACTGAAGGGCCCCAACTACGCCGACCACCTTTTTCTTACCTAATTCATACGTGAACAATTGCGCTACCCCTTCTTCCATGAGTTGGAGCAATCCTTTTTCGAGCTGTTTGGTTTTCATGGCATCCAGGTTAATAACCTCCTTGAAAATTTCAGGTGAGAAACTGGGAATGCCTGTATAAATAAGTTTTTCACCCTCCGTGAGGGTATCCCCTATTTTGAGATTTCCTGTATCAAAAATACCTACAATATCACCCGGCCACGCCTCGTCAACGGTTTCACGGTCCTGGGCCATGAACGCTGTCGCATTTGAAAACCTGACCGTTTTGTCATGGCGCACATGATAGTAACTGTTTCCCCTTTCGAATTCTCCGGAACAAACACGGAGAAATGCTATCCGGTTTCTGTGTTTGGGATCCATGTTGGCGTGGATCTTAAATACAAATCCGGAGAACTTGCTCTCCTCCGGTTCAACAATTCTCACATTGGTTTCTCTTGGTACCGGTGCAGGGGCAATGCGGATAAACGTATCCAGCAATTCCTTCACCCCGAAATTATTTACGGCACTGCCAAAAAACACAGGAGCTACTTTGCCGTTGAGATAATCATTCACAATAAAATCCGGGTAAACACCTTCAATAAGTTCTACATCAGCTCTGAGCTGTCTCGCGTTGTTTTCACCAACGTAATTTTCAAGTTCAAGGTCCTGGATGTCATTTATTTCTAAACCTTCTTCTACAGTAATTTTACTGGGCGTAAAAAGGTGAAGGCTTTTTTCATACAAGCTATAAACACCTTTAAAGTTTTTTCCCATGTTAATGGGCCAGCTCAGGGGCCGCACTTTAATTCGCAGCTTTTCTTCAATTTCATCCAGCAATTCGAAGGGATCGCGACCTTCGCGGTCGAGTTTGTTGATAAAGCAAATGACCGGAGTGCTGCGCATCCGGCAGACCTCCATCAGTTTTTCAGTTTGAATCTCAACCCCTTTTACACAATCAATTACCATGATCACACTATCGACGGCAGTTAGTGTGCGGTAAGTATCTTCGGCGAAGTCCTGGTGCCCCGGGGTATCGAGCAGGTTTATTTTCACATCCTTGTAGTTGAAGCCCATCACGGAGGTTGCCACTGATATACCACGTTGTTTCTCGATCTCCATCCAGTCAGAGCGGGCGTGGTCTTTAATTTTACTGGACTTTACAGCCCCCGCCTTTTGAATTGCCCCTCCAAAAAGAAGGAGTTTTTCCGTTAAAGTAGTCTTGCCCGCATCCGGGTGACTGATGATCCCAAACGTTCTCCTTTTCGCTATTTCTTCTTCTAAAGTCATATTAGCTTTTTGCCATTGGCAGCTGGCCTTGGTTGATAATTATCTCTTACGTGAAATTCTTGCGATACCTCTCAGTTGCATGCTGCCACTTGCTACCGATAGCCAGGAGTATCATTTAAAGGGTGCAAAAGTAGTAAAATGAAATGGTTGTGCGTTAATTGGAATCGAATGCTAAATTGGCTTTGAAATTTTAATGACGAACCATGGAATACAGAACATTCGGGAGAACAAATCTGAAAGTAAGCGAGGTTGGGTACGGTATGTGGGGCCTTGCCGGATGGACAGGCTCTGATACGGCGGAGGTGGATCAGGCATTGGAACGATCCGTCGCACTAGGGTGTAATTTTTATGATACGGCCTGGGGATATGGTGCAGGTAAAAGCGAAGAAATTCTGGGTAAGCTTATACGCAGACACTCAGCAAAACGGCTTTATCACGCCACAAAAATTCCTCCTAAAAACTTCCAATGGCCCAGCAGACCAGATTTTAAGCTGGAAGAGTGCTTCCCAAAAGCTCATATAATAGAATATACGGAAAAAAGCCTTAAAAACCTAAATGTTGACTGTATTGACTTGCAGCAATTCCATGTCTGGGAAGATAGCTGGGCAAAAAATGATGAGTGGAAAGAGGCCGTTGCACAGTTAAAAAAAGAAGGAAAAATTAAATTCATAGGGGTGAGTGTTAATCGTTGGGAGCCCGATAATGTATTACAAACCCTGAAAACTGGTCTTATCGATGCTGTGCAGGTGATCTACAATATCTTCGATCAGGCGCCGGAAGATCACCTGTTTCCGCTGTGCCGCAGGCTCAAAATTGGGGTGATCGCGAGAGTTCCTTTTGATGAAGGATCTTTAACCGGAACCCTTACTAAAGACATCACCTTTCCGGAAGGTGACTGGCGGGCCACTTATTTCGTTCCTGAAAATTTGCACAGCAGTGTAGAGCACGCGGAGGCCTTAAAACCGCTGATGCCTGACGGTATGTCTATGCCTGAAATGGCCTTACGCTTTATTTTAGGGAATGATGACGTTCATACGATCATTCCAGGGATGCGAAAGGTCAGAAATGTAGAAGCTAACATCGCTGCCAGCAATGGTAAGCGTCTGGAGACCAGGTTGATGGAGAAGTTAAGAAAGCATCGTTGGGATAGAAAACCCACTGCGTGGTCACAATAACTGTTTAATGCCTTTTCTGACCCGGGGCGTAGGGCTTAGCAGATTGGCTTCCCGTTACCTTCTTAACCTGGCCTGGAGGAGCATGGTTAGATTTTGGGTTAACTACCAAGACGGGTCCGCAGGAGTTTAGTACTACGATCATGGTCATAAGACCAATTAACTTTTTCATAGGTTGATATTTGATCGAAAAATAAGCAACAATAGGATAAAGTTCGTCTTGGCGTAAGTTAATCGATAAGTTTACTGAAATCTTTATGCTGTCAATCTGTCATTTTTCTCTCCAAAAGAGGGGGCTGGCACAACCATTGTTCAACGGTGGATACAAACCAGTGTTGAACTTTAAAAAGCTATAAATATTATGGGCAAAATTATTGGAATCGATTTGGGTACGACCAACTCCTGCGTAGCGGTTATGGAAGGTAGTGAACCCGTAGTAATTGCAAACAGTGAAGGCCGTAGAACGACACCCTCAATCGTTGCCTTTCTGGATGATGGTAAGGGAGAGCGTAAAGTAGGCGATCCTGCCAAACGCCAGGCGATCACTAATCCTAAAAATACCGTATCCTCCATTAAACGTTTCATGGGTAAAAAATACGAAGACGTTAATGCGGAGATGAAAATGGTTTCCTACCAGGTTGAACGCGGCAATAATGAAACCGTCAGGATCAGAATCGGCGATCGGCTTTATACACCGCAGGAACTTTCAGCGATGGTTCTTCAAAAAATGAAGAGCACGGCTGAAGATTATCTGGGCACCACGATTACAGAGGCCGTTATTACCGTTCCAGCTTACTTCAATGACGCCGAACGTCAGGCGACCAAGGAAGCCGGACAAATTGCCGGACTGGATGTAAAAAGGATTATCAACGAACCCACAGCCGCAGCGTTAGCTTACGGTCTGGATAAGAAAAACAAAGACATGAAAATTGCGGTGTACGACCTGGGCGGTGGTACATTCGACATATCCATTCTGGAACTTGGCGACGGCGTTTTTGAAGTGAAGTCTACCAATGGTGATGTACACCTCGGCGGCGATGACTTCGACCAGCGCATCATGAACTGGCTTGCTGATGAATTCAAAAGAGAAGAGAACGTTGATCTCCGGAAAGATCCGATGGCGCTTCAGCGTTTGAAAGAAGCCTCTGAAAAAGCCAAGATAGAATTGTCAAGCTCTCAGGAAACTGAAGTCAATCTTCCTTATATCACATCCATCGATGGAGTGCCTAAACACCTTGTCAAAAAAATAAGCCGTGCGAAATTCGAACAGCTTGTAGATGACCTTATCAGGAGATCACTGGATCCCTGCCGCAAAGCCGTAGAAGATTCAGGTATATCCGTTGACCAAATTGATGAAGTTATTCTCGTAGGAGGCTCTACCCGCATCCCGAGGATTGTGGATGAAGTTGAAAAATTCTTTGGCAAAAAACCATCCAAAGGGGTTAACCCCGATGAAGTCGTGGCTATCGGTGCTGCCATTCAAGGTGGCGTACTCACGGGCGAGGTAAAAGATGTTTTACTGCTGGACGTTACCCCGCTTTCGCTGGGCATAGAAACCCTCGGCGGCGTATTCACCAAATTGATTGAATCCAACACCACAATTCCTTCCAAAAAATCGGAGGTGTTTTCAACGGCGGCGGACAATCAGCCTTCTGTGGAGATCCATATCTTGCAGGGCGAAAGACCTATGGCGAAAGACAATCGCTCCATTGGCCGTTTTCACCTGGATGGCATTCCACCGGCACAACGCGGTATCCCTCAGGTTGAAGTAACTTTTGATATTGATGCCAATGGTATCCTGCATGTTTCGGCAAAAGATAAGGGTACAGGTAAAGAGCAAAAGATCAGAATTGAAGCTTCATCAGGATTGACCGATGCTGAAATTCAAAAAATGAAGCACGAAGCGAACGCCAACGCTGAAAGTGATAAGAAAATAAGGGAGAGGACTGAAAAAATCAATCAAGCCGATTCACTGATTTTCCAGACGGAAAAACAGATCAAGGAATATGGCGAGAAACTTTCTGAGACGAACAAAGTGGCTATCAATGGGGCTTTAGAGAAGTTAAAAGATGCCCATAAAAACCAGGATATCGGTGCTATTGACATCGCCATGGCCTCGTTGAATACCGCATGGCAAGCTGCAGCCACAGAGATGTATCAGGCATCAGGAGGCCAGCAACCTGGTGGTGGTGAACCTGGCGGAAATGCAGGCGAACAAAAAGCAGGCGGTAATAATGGAAATGATGTTTCTGATGTTGAGTTTGAAGAGGTAAACGATTCCAAGAAATAATCGTCAATGATAATCCCTACAAAGACCGCTGAAACCCAGCGGTCTTTTTTTTTAGGTCTAAAAAAAGAAACCAACTCATTTTTGGAATTTACAACAACGTTCAGGCTTATGGCAGTACAACTGAACAGTTGTTCGTCAAATATTTCTTTAACATCCCGGCGTACAAATACCTATTATTGAATACAGATAATTAAATTTGCCGCCTCTAATGACGCACCTATGATCGTATTAAAATTTGGCGGAACCTCCGTAGGCAAACCGGAAAGATTAAAAAAAGTAGCGGACCTTGTATTGGCTACGCCGGGAAAAAAAATAGTGGTACTGTCTGCCTTGTCGGGTACTACCAATGCTTTGGTTTCCATTGG
>JAYSOP010000425.1:0-2294 GCA_043722905.1 Chryseolinea sp. | reverse complement strand
TTCTTCCAGCGTTAACTTCTCCGACGTAATGTAGTGCGTGTGCGCTGGCGACATGGATATTGGTTTTCTTTGCGAAGGAGTCTTCCGTAAAGGCGAAGTTACCCCGATGGAAAGATTATTTTTTTAGGGTTTCTATGATCTGTTCAAGGTAAAGTTTTTCCTGCACACCTGTTTCCAGGTTTTTAAATGAAATTAATCCGGAAGTAACTTCTTCCGATCCAATGACCATGGCATACGGAATTTGTTTTTTATTGGCGTAGTCAAGCTGCTTTTTTATTTTGGATGTGTCCGGATATATTTCAGAAGCAATGCCCGCGTTTCGCAGGGGTGAGAGTAAGCCCAATCCATAGTGCATACTTTCCTCATCGAAGTGACAGACTAACACACGCGAAGAAACCTGTGTATGTTTGGGAAAGACATCGAGTTCTTCCATGGCATCGTAGATCCGGTCTACGCCAAAGGAAAATCCCACGCCGGATAATTTTTCTTTATCGCCGAAAGCCTGAGTGAGGTTATCATATCTGCCGCCACCACTTACGCTGCCAATGCTCACATGGTTCATCTTCACTTCAAAGATACCTCCCGTATAATAATTTAATCCGCGTGCCAGTGGAATGTCAAAGTCAACATGGGTATCGTCTGAGCCGAGCAATTTTAATAATGTAAAAACTTCCCCGAGTTCTTTCAGTCCTTTTGTCCCCTGCTCACTGTTCTTGAATTTTAATTTCAGAAAGCTTAGTTTATCGGTTGTGGATCCTTTGGCGTTCAGAATTTCAAACAGCTTATCAATACTTTTTTGCGGAAATTCCTTGGACAGGAGTTCCGCTTTCACTTTTTCTTCGCCGATCTTATCCAGTTTATCAATGGCCACAAACAGCGGGGTTTCTTTTCCGCCAACACCGATGGTTTCGGCTATTCCGTTCAAGACACTACGGTGATTTATTTTGATGGTGTAATCTTTGATTCCGAGTTTTTCAAAGACGGCCTTTATCATCAGGATGATCTCCGCTTCGCAAACCAGTGAATCTGTTCCCACCACGTCAGCATCACACTGATAGAACTCCCTGTAGCGGCCCTTCTGAGGCCTGTCGGCGCGCCATACAGGCTGGATCTGGTATCTTTTGAAGGGTAATGTCACCTCATTTCTGCTCATCACCACAAAGCGCGCAAAGGGCACTGTAAGGTCATAACGGAGGCCTTTTTCCGCGATTTCGGGAGTCATAATACGGCTATTGAGGGAGGCTAATTTTGCGGGTGCAATGTCTTTTAAATAGTCGCCGGAGTTCAGGATTTTAAACAGTAACTGATCGCCTTCTTCGCCGTATTTGCCGGTGAGCGTAGACAGGTTTTCCATGGCGGGAGTTTCGAGGGGCAAAAATCCAAAGATTTGAAAGACCTTGCGGATCGCATCAAGAATAAACTGCCGCTTGGCCATGACGGCGGGTCCAAAATCCCGGGTTCCTTTTGGTAGCGTGGGTTTATCCATAGTTCCGTTTCAAATAAGCGGGCAAGTTATATGGGAAGGGATTAGGGAGCAAGTGAGAAAGGTAGCTGGCCAGTAGATGGCTGGAATTTGAATTTTCAGCAATCATTTTATATTGTGGGTAACAAAAGCCCTCTCTTTTGGACGATCTCGATAAAGAACGGTTAAAGTTTAGTATTGAAATTATTAAACTATTGACCTTGTTATTTATAACAATAGGTGGCGGTGCAATGGCAATTATAGCAGAAGGGATCAATGCCGCTAGAGAATCAATCCTGGTCTTTTGGGGAATGCTTTTTGCCATTGGGTCAGGTATATTAGGTATTGTCGTTTATAAAAATACGTTAGATAAGCTGAAGGGATGAAATTATATGACATCATATCATATGTTGCAATGACCGGAATTTTTCTGGCCGGGTTCGTCCCAATTGTGATGGGGATCATTTATTATACTCGTGAAAACAGACGCCTTGACAGGGAAAGCAAGGATGCCGAAAAGGCCGCTGCCCACCAATAATCTGTCATTCTAATAGATACCATAGGGTAATTTCGCAATGACAATTGTTATCCTGGTTCTCGATATTTAAAAAAACCATTTGCAATACCGGATTTCCGCCTTATTTTTGCACTCCTTTTAATAGTAAAAGCCATGTCAGTTACCAGACTTAAGAGAAAAAACCGCAAGGATAAGGCAAAATCGGCGAGAAGACGCCAAAGCCTTAAGCTTCAAAACTTTCAGCCGGTGATGAAAACCGTTGATGTTGAAAAAATTAAGGAAGAATTTAAGGCCAGGAAAAAGGCAGCTTAAACT
>JAYSOP010000424.1:0-7072 GCA_043722905.1 Chryseolinea sp. | reverse complement strand
TCTCCTGAGCCACAATAGTTGCCTTCGCCATAATACCATGCAAAATTCCAGGAAAGCCCTTCGGTTGCATTGTTGATTGTATTCCATCCGGCAGGTGGGAATACGCCATGGTCAAATCCTTGTATAAGCAACGGGTAACCCATCAAAAGTTTTGCTGCATCGAGTGTTGCCTTCTCCTCATTTTTTGATAGTCGCTTATCCTCTTCAAGCTTCTGTAAGACTCGAGCATCCTGATCTGAAAAACTAGACACTGGAGATTTTATCGCATTCTGAATTACATTCTCGGCATCTGAAGCCACAAGATTGAAATAAAGCGGGCCACCGCCCGTATTCTTTATTTTAATATTGTAGTTTGACTCGCTTCTATAATCTACAACTGCATCCAACAAAACGGGATCGACTTCGATTTCGGGATCGCCAACTACCTTCAAATAGGCCGGGACATAGATATATCGTACATCCGCTACATTTATTACTATATCCGATGGATACAAACCAAATGAAAGGTCTTTCGTATTCATCGTCACAGTCAGATCAACCGTTTCACCTGATGCGAGAGTGCCGGAAGATGGTGTGACTGTAAGGAAAGGATGGAAAATTCTTTTCCCATCGATCAATTGAAAATCATCTACATCATAAATCGCATCCGTCGGTGAGTCGTTGTAGGAGTAGATTTCAACATACCCAATATTACCGGTCAATCCCTGGCCTGTGAATACTTTCTCTTCATTGAAATATAAACTGAATCGTGAGGTTGAACGCTCTACTTCAATGGTCACGTCAAAATATCCGGATGGAATTTCTACCGGAACATTTTCAAAATAAATGTTTCCAGCTTCATCTTTGATCAGAGCTCCCACGGTATTGTCGGGGAAGAATAAAACAGCAGTTGGTATTTCATAAGGTGAGGCCGAATGCGGTATAATCCATCGTTGGCTGCCTGACCCCTGAAGCATCACCCTCATGGTCGCAGTGGAAAATGGCTGAAACCCAATTCCCACGTACGGAGAATTCACGCCATTGTGAAGTTCCGCTCCTTCTCCCGATAATCGGATATGCTTATCACCTGTAGATGAATTTTCAGTTGAAACCATCCAACCACCCCATCCATACCAACCGTTTTGAGTGACACTTCCAGGAGCAAAATCCTCGAAGCTTGTAGCGTAAACCGTATAGAGGGGAGACTTGATATTTTGCGGACGATTAAAGATTTTTGGGTCAATCCTTTCATGGCGATTTACACTGAGTTTTTCCATTAATTCTTTTAAGGGTCGTGTATCCGGATCGATAGTTTCTACCAGCGGGGGCACTATCCCCTCTTTTTTGACCATTGCCAACGCTGCAAAAATTCCATAGTTCTGCACGGTTATTTCAAATGGATGTTCGCCTCTTCCATTATTTTGAAGCGTTAGTGTCTCGGTGACGGTTTCTCCTCTTTCTACTTCACGGTAAATCCACGTCGGGTTGGTAACAAATTCAGGCGCCGGAACATACAGCAGTGCCGGGATAATAATTCTATCCACATCAGCAGCAATATTTATTTCAGTTGAATAGTACTGGTCAAGTGACAGCCCCGTCGCATCAAAAGAAACTGAAAGTTCTATAGTTGAACCTGCGCCTATCCTACCCGTGGATGGAGAAACTGAAACAAACGCCACCTCACTTTTAGCATTATTTCCGGCCGGATTTTGAACAGTAATTTCAAAGGTGTGGTCGGAACTTCCGTTGTTATGCAAAAAGATAGTTTGTGCGGAAGTCTCCCCTGGCATCAGCTCGGCAAATACGGCGGAGTCCGAGACCGAAAACTGAGGACCTGTCACGGTAAGCATGGCAGGTACTGAAATTGATTCATTACCGGGCACATTGCTTAAGATATCAATGGAGGCAGCATACTCTGCCGCTGTTAGTCCTTTGGCATCGAATGTTACATCCATGATAACTTCTTCGCCGGGTTGCACAACAGCCGTCATAGGGGTTACATTCAAGTACGAAACTCCGGCTAACCACTTGATCGCATTGTGAAAGACACTTGGAAGATCTCCGCCCCATGGAAAGGCGCCACCGAACCCAATGGATGGCAATAAGTTTAAACCTACAACATTGTCATTGGCTGCAAGAAATAAATGACCTGTATCCCAGCTTGCAATAGCGGTGGCACCAGTAGCGAGTCCGACATCCAGAAGATAGCCCTCATAGTTGAGAGAACCCACCCCGGCAAAAATGGGGTGCTGAGGCTCATGAAGAGTTCCTAATGACGTATATGTATAGGCTGTTCCTGTGGCGTTAACAAATGCACCGTAGTTTTCCTCCATGAACCTGCCTTCAATTTTCCATCCGGCTTCCACAGCAATTGAAAACTGATTCATAATCACTTTTCCTCCCTGGTCGATATAATCGGCTAAAATATTACCAACAGTGACCGGACTTACACCTCCATTCCACCATTGAAAATTATTGGTTGTCAATACTACGTCATACTCCACCAAGTGTGCAACCGAAATTGAGTTCAATGCGTCATAGGGAAAAACATCAACAGCAAGGCCATCCATACCATTGAGAACCGCGGCAAGATCATACACATAATAATCAGGAGAAAGAATTAACACTTTGGACACCCCCGACGAGGTGCTCATAGATTTTACTTCTATTCCCGAGCCCTGGTTCCGAGCCGATGGGGGTACCATCAGGGCACCCGTGGAGGCGAATAGATTCGCTGGTCGAGGTATATCGATATGTTTTAGTGCAGTTGTGGTCGCAGGAATTGAAGAGGAAACTTTAACGGAAAATTCAAGATCACTTCCACCCGGGTTTTGAACGGTGAGCTGTTTCGTAACAGTATGGTTGGAAAAAAGAGTGGCCGACAAAGCCTCCGGAGAAACTTGTATCGCAGGTGCTTCAGTTCCACGTCCGGATAATGACACGTTCACCGTTAATCTATCCGGATCATTTGTATAAATTAAAAGGGTACCCTGTGATAGTCCAAGCGAAGACGGGATATAGGTAACCGCGACCGAAGAATCGGCAAAGGGCGCAATCGCAATAGGTTCATAAAAGTTAAAAGTAAAATCCGCATTGTCAGATTCAAAGTTTGAGATGACCAGGTTTTCAGATCCGGCATTGTGAATATTAAGTACAACTTGTTTTGAAGCACCCTGGAATACGTCACCAAAATCGAGTACCTGAGGACTTACTGTTGCAATAGGGTAACCGTTGTTTGTAACATTAACCGTCACAGAGACGACGAGCTGCGGAGTATCCGGATCATTAGTCCAAATAACAAGGCTATCTTCATACGTTCCGGTCAGCAGACCATTGCCATCAAAAATGACTTCTACATCTGCACTGGCGTTTGGCGAAACCGTTCCCTGGTTTATGGATACAGTAAAAAACGATATCAAATTCAAGGTGTCAAGCTCAAAATATAATGGACCGCGCCCGTTGTTAAAGATTGTAAGGCTTTTAGATATATGTCCAGCGGTTAGCAAATCAGCAGTGATTGCCTCAGGATAAATTGCGATGGAGGGAGGAAAATTTGTAGCCTGCTCTAATACATTTGAAATACCCGAAACGTTGTTGAAAAAATCGGCCGAGCGAATCGAGAAGTAATAAGTAGTTCCGGGGAGTAGATCCATTACTCTAAACAATTCGGGAGTACCTGCTGAAGCCGGGGAGGGTAATCCATTTGCAACAGAGGCGTCAGAAAAATTTTCCTCTGTAATGGGTGAAGTTGAATATCGCAAGTCATAACGTGTCGCAAGACCATTTCCCTGATCGGTCGGAGCAGTCCAGGCAAGCTGCACATTTGTGATACCGATGGCAACAACGGAAAGGTCCGTGATCGTTTCCGGCGGAGTTTCATCATCCTGTTGAAGCGCAGCAAAAGCATTAACACGGCCTGAACCCAATAGTCCCGCAAACGCGGGATCTGCTGCATCAATATTATCGGCAGTCTGATTTAAACGGGCACGAAGGGCAGCCGGCGTAAACCCAGGCCCACCGTACCTCGAAGCCACCAGAGCGGCGACACCCGACACATGGGGACACGCCATGGACGTACCCTGGAAATATCCATACTGATTATCGACAAGCGTACTTAGAACTCCCTGCGCTGTAACAGAAGTTTCTCCTCCCGGCGCAGCAATGTCTACCCAGTTACCGTAAGTTGAATACCAGGCTTTCCTGTCCTGATGATTGGTCGCGGCAACGGAAAATACAGGCGCATAGTAAGCAGGGTAATATTGACCATTAGTATTACTGTTTCCTGCAGCAAAAATAACGATACCGCCATTCATGGCACCGGTCTGATTTCCGGTTTCATCGCGCCCGGCTTCAGCAATGAAATAGTCAATTGCATCCAGCACTGATTGTTCGAATACCCCTGGTGATGTGTAGCCCCAGCTATTTTGAGAGATCACCGACCCATTGTCGGCGGCATATATATAACTCTCCGCGAAACCGCCGACGTTAAAATTTCCGAACACTGCACATGACATGAGTCTTACACCGTCTCCACTGCCAGATCCTCCCGCAATCCCCGCAACCCCTGTTCCATTGTTGTTGGTGGCTGCGATGGTGCCGGCAACGTGACTCCCATGATTATCGGGGTAAATGTTTCCTGTGTTGTCTGCAAAACTGTAACCATTTACATCATCTGCATACCCGTTGCTATCATCATCGATTCCGTTTCCCGCAATTTCATTTGGGTTTATCCAAAGATTATTCACCAGGTCAAGGTGATTCAACTGAACGCCACCATCGTGAACCGAAACAATGATGTTGCTGTTTCCCGTCTCTATCTCCCAGGCCTGCAACAAACTGATGTCGGCGCCTGCAGTTCCGCCAGTCTGGCCAACATTGTTATAGTGCCATTGATCCGAAAGCAGCGGATCGTTGGAAGTACCAGGCAATGAATGGTTCTGGGATTTTGTCGATACCACCGGACCAAAATTCATGTTTTCAGATCCGATGATCGCCTTAATGTACAATGGCTCAACTTTTTCAATATCCTTAATTGACTTGTATCCGCGCAAGGTCTCCCTAACTGAAACAGATGGATCGATTTCCAATTCATACCACCGGTGAAGACCATACTTGCGGTGTTTTGCTTCAAATTTCCCTCCGTCAGGAAATACTTTGCGCATCTTGCTGACCTTGTAACGTTTGTTTGGTACATCAAGAGTTTCAATGCCTGTGTGAACTTCATTGAAAGCACTCTTAGTTATTTTCGAGCTTTCAAGTTGTTTGGATAAGTTTTCAGAGACTTTAATACGAAACACTCCCTCCTTTATTTCGGCAGGCTTTTGTGCGAAACCTGAGTTCACAAAAACTGTAACCAGGAACAGCACAATAAATAGCAGAAAGAAGAGACGACGTGTACCCGTGCGATAATTTGTAATCATAAAAGTATTTTTAGATAAAACGCCAGAAAAATTGAGTTGCGTCAACAAGGCAATGCCCGGTAAAACATTGGTAAAGGTAGAGGCCGGCATAAAAGAACGTTAGCAGAAATCATTCAATAGCTGACATTTTTAGATCAGCAGGGTATGCGTCGGGGGAACACGGTCAACGTCAAAAAAATATCTTTCGACCGGAGAATCCCGACGTCAAAGTATACGTCGCATGGCACAAGGTCATCGTAAGGGTATCGTTACGCATAAGCGGGGCTCGACTGAGGCCCTCCTGCTCTAAAGCTTCTACGGCGGGGCAAGGACTTCAACGGAGTGGGTACGCGAAGCCGCAGCCTTCGGCGATAACTGACGAATCACCTTCGAACGACTATCGGAAAACCGCGCGACCGCATCATTGCGAACCTGTTTGCGGCTATTATTTCTAATGATGCAGGGTTTTTATTACTTGAACCCTGGTACCTAGTTCGCAGTCGGATAAGGTAATAAGTTGGGTGAGGTAAGATACCCGTGGTTACTAAGGTCGGAAGCTTCGAACGGACAGAATGAAGTATTGTGTTTCATTGAGGCTATAAAAATTACGTCATATAAATACTTCCAACTAATCCTAATTGATCGCGCATCCAATGGGCATATTATACACCCATCTCATTTCTTGCCTGTTTGACACTTTCTCATGGGGCTGCCATTTCAACAAAAATAAACTCCTCACTGCTGCTTGTAATTTAAGCTTATCCCGGTAAATTTTCTTACCGGAAATACA
Organism: Chryseolinea sp.; assembly: GCA_043722905.1. Lineage (GTDB taxonomy): Bacteria > Bacteroidota > Bacteroidia > Cytophagales > Cyclobacteriaceae > Chryseosolibacter. The sequence continues at coordinate 904 of JAYSOP010000424.1, read as the reverse complement.
AAAACTGTATTTGCGCCGGTCTGCCTCCGCGTCCCCCCTGGGATTCCTTCTTACCCCTTTTTCACCTTCTTATTCTTAACCCTTTAATTATGAAAATTTATATCTGTTCAGGAGCAGCCATGCTTATGATGTTGCTCCACGTCAATGTTTTATTATTTGCACAGACTGGAAATTATGCTGCAGGATCCCAGGCTGGTACAGGCAACACCGGAAGCTACAACACGTTCGTCGGTGTTCAATCCGCCAGGTCTGCCAACAGTGGTTCGTACAACTCATTTTTTGGATATCAAACGGGCTTCTCCAATAAAAGTGGAGGCTACAATGTCTTTATCGGAAGTTTGACAGGGTATGACAACACTACTGGTGCCACCAATACGTATGTCGGTTTTCATTCAGGAAGGTTTAACAAAACGGGCGGCGGGAATTCTTTTTTTGGAACCCTCTCCGGATATTATAATACGGCCTCTGGCAACTCATTCTTCGGAGGTAATGCAGGATTCAGTAATACCACTGGCGCCAGCAACTCATTTTTTGGAACGGCCGCTGGTTCACAGAATAATACAGGATACAGCAACTCTTTTTTCGGGTACCATTCCGGCATGAACAATACTACGGGTAACAGCAATACCTTCGTGGGGAATGACTCCGGATTAAAAAATCTTGGCGGATATGGAGATACGTTCATCGGCCACGAGGCTGGGCTTCAAAATACATACGGCGCATCGAACACCTTCATAGGTCGCAACGCAGGCAGCCTCAATACCTTTGGAAATTATAACTCGTTTATCGGAGCTTATGCCGGAACGAGGAATACCAACGGCCAGTCCAACGTGTTTGTTGGCTCGGAATCAGGCTACAACAACGGATCAGGATCAAACGGAACTTTTGTAGGCGGAGGCGCGGG
>JAYSOP010000423.1:0-13454 GCA_043722905.1 Chryseolinea sp. | reverse complement strand
CTTCAAAGGCCACTAAAGTGATCCGTGCAAATTCTTTCTCTCTTTTGAGTAAATTAAAAGGCTAATTAACCTTAATCAATTCCACTTCGAAAACCAGTGTCGCAAAGGGAGGAATTTGCGGCGGTGCACCACGCTCCCCGTAGGCGAGCGCAAAGGGAATAACCAACATCCATTTATCCCCTTCCTTCATCATTTGCAAGGCTTCAGTCCATCCGGGAATAACCTGATTCACACCAAAGGTAGCGGGCTGGCCTCTTTGCACCGAGCTGTCGAATATTGTTCCATCAGTCAGCTTACCCGTGTAATGAACCGTAACCTTGTCGGTAGGTTTGGGAGACTTTCCTTTGCCCTCGTTGACGACCTGATATTGTAATCCGGTGGCAGTGGTCTTAACACCTGTCTTGGTCTTATTGGAATCCAGATATTTCTGACTTTCCTCTTTAATCATTGTGCTTTTTTTCATCATGGCTTGTTGCATAAATTGTTGAATGGTGGCTTCCGCCTGACTCCGGTCGACCTTTAATGTTTGATTGGAAAAAACATCATTCAGACCAACCATAAAAGTTTCGGTATCGAGTGAATCAAGGCCTGCGGCTTTCATATTTGAAGCCATAACGATGCCCAGACAATAGCTCGCATGGCCCGTAGTATCGGTGGCGTCCAATTCGACCGGTTTCTTCATTTCCACGATTTCTGATTTCAGTTTCATAATTTCATTTTGCAGTTGCTCAGTCTCTGCTTGTCGCTTTTTGGCCTCCGCTAGTAATTCTTTTTTAGACTGCGAAAAGGCCGGGCTGGCCACAATAAAGCAGAAACAAAATACCAATAACTTCATTTTTTAAATTTTAGTGGTGCAAAGAAAAGAAATTGAGGGGAAAGATAAAAGGTGGAGTTTAAATTCGAAGTACCGTCGGTAGGTTTAAGGATGTCATTCTTTACAAGAACTCTCTGAATAATTCTATAACCACAGACTGGTACCCTGAAATTACGAAGCTATTTTTTAGTCTTCATCATTTTAATGGTAAAAAAACCAAGTCCCCCAATCATCAACCCCATAATGCTCCAAAGCCATAATTTATTCTCGAATAGTGGTTTTCTTTTACTGACAAGCGTCTCAAGGCTTACTGCAGACCTCAATCCAGCAACGAAAAGGGTGTCGGGAATTTTATTTTCAAAGTAGGCCAGATCATAAACTGGTTTATGGGATTTTTTATTTCCATAAAGCAGCATGTGTTCCCCTGGTTTCAAAAAAGAAATCATGTCCACCAAAGGACGTTCAGCAGAGATACTTTGGATGGCAAGGGGTGCGTTATCAAGATTGTCGATTGTTAACCGAATGTATTGAATTAGCTGACCGCTGAACGTGAAGCGATTGGATTTGAATGAGGTCAGGTAGCCATCATAAATTGTTTCATAATTTTTAATCCAGCCTTTTTGTGTTTTCACACTATCAGTTACATAGTCAATGCTAAAGGCGCGATAATAATCACGCGTACTGTCTATTTTAATGTCAAGAGAACTTACCGGGACGAGATTCTCCAGGTTAATGTCAACCACCGACCTCTTGAATTTTTTTTCCGTTCGTGTTGTCCACCGCAATGGGATATTTTCAAACATTCCCTTTTTTACACCATCATGGTGAAAAGTGGCCTCTGTAAAAGAAAGCGGAACGTCAGCAGAAATACTAACTCTTAAAAAATGATAATCGGTAACAGGGAAATTAATGGTCTGTAAAGTGTAACTATCTATTTCATTTTTAATGGAGACAATACGTTGGTTCCTGTTTATTTCGTACCATTGATTTTTATCGTTACTACCTTCAATATTCACAGAACCAAAAAAATTGAGTTGCACAAACCTGAGATCCAGGTAATTAACTTTAACGGATGGGGGTAATTCAAACCTCAGATATAAGACACCATTGCGTCTACTCTTGTTTACAACAGGTATCCTGACAATAGATGGATCACCCTCATCAAGGTGCATCTTCAAGTGGTAAGGCACCTCGACGGTATCATCTTTAACTACCGAATACAACCGCAGATCACTGAGGTCCCGGTTTAATTGTGAAAATATTTCGGGTGGTAAGGGAATAGAATACCATCCTTCCGCCTCAATGCCTTCAACGCCCCGTTTATAACTGAAGTTGCTTTGTGCAATCGTGTAATCACCTGCAAAAAAACTTAAGGCGAAAATAAAATTAAGGAGTTTCATGGCCGGCAGCTCGCTTATACTTATTGTAGATAAAAGACGCTGTCAGTAACAATGCGCCAAGAATAATCATGACGATGGTCTTCAATATGGTACTCATATCGGCCATATCATAGGCAAACAACTTTAACAGGGTGGCCGTAAACAAAATGATTGCTCCAAGGCGAATATGCTTTTGATCCCGGGCCAAACCTAAAACGATCAGAAACAGCGCATAGGCTCCCCATAAAATACTGAGTGAAAGTTTAACACTATTTTCCACCCTTGCCATATCTAACCAATGGATCAATTCACTGCTTAACAACACAAGAATGATAAAATGAAAGAATAGATTCTCACCCTTGCGGATCGAGTCAGGAAAAAGTGGCATTTGAGCAAGTCGTGCATTCACCCATAGCAAAGGAACCATGGCAAGTATTGAAATATATCGGATAAACAGATGTCCACTATCCCTGGGGTAGTATTCAGCGAGATGCTGGCTTAAAAAGCTTGAACGTAGCGCCGCTAGATCAAGAAGTCCAACAGTAATAAACACAAATAATACCAGAGAATTTATAGCGATGGAGGCAAAGCCCAGCATGCGGCCTTTCACCTTTCGTTGAAGCGTTGATAGGGCAAGCGCGAACAAGGCAGAGTAGATAATCAGCCAAAGGGTTTTAAAATTGAAAAGGTCATCATCATATTGGTCATAAGTGACACCGTCAGACTCCCGGATCTCAACCCTGGATTCAGCGAAGTGATGGTTCCAAAATGAATCGATCTCTTCATAAAAACCAAAATAAACAACGGTGAGCGTTAAAAGCGGAAGGCCAAATGTCAGGAGTGTCTGCATCCTGGAATGAACCTTGATTTCACCGGAGGCAGCTTTTTGTTTTCTTGTCAATAGTATAAAGATCAATGCCACGGCGACCAGCATGGATGTAAGAAACTGCACATTTAAAAATATCCTGAATGGGCTTAAGTCGGTAGAAGCCAAATAATAATAATCCGGATACGAATTGCTCCAATCGTGAATAAGGCTTATAAAGGCCAAAAGGATGAGCGGATAAGAAATTTTTTCATAAATAGGAAACGACTTTGCTCTTCCAATCCAGAATAACAAAGCAGCTTCACTCGCCCAGATAAGCGTTACCCAGTTTCCTTCCAGCTGAACCGGTACTGCAATTGTCAGAAAGATTAAAACCAAACCAGCAACGAAATAAAAGATGTCACTATTCCGTTCATGTTGTCTGTAAATAATCACACAGACAACGAAATGGATAAGCGCAGTAAAAACGGTGAACAAACCTAAAAACTGATCCCCTTCCGGAAGCGCTTCCACAGTCAGATAGCCATATCCAAAATAGATAAAGGAGTTTAAAAGCATAAAGAGTACATCCCATCGGCTTAACACTTCTTTACGAACGAGTTTGTAGGCAAGGAATGTGGCATAAAAAAGGAGAAAAAACAAGGTCGAGAAAACCATACTTACCGACATGTGTATTCTCTGATCAAAAGAAAATGCATACCATGTGCCAAAGGACAACCACGTTAACATGAAAGCCAGGTAGTAAAGCCGTTTCCAGTATTTCTGAAAAGCAAGAAAAAGAATTCCTGTATTGATTATACTGATATAAGAAAATAAAATCAAGACTTGCCCTGACCCGCTACTAAGCAAAAAAGGAACGGCATAAGCACCCACCAGGCCAATGACCCCAATCACCTCGAGGTTATACTGAATGGCCGCAAATACAGTGAATACGGTTAAGATTGCCATCATTATGAAAGCAATGGCCTGAGGTATCAGCTCGTAAAAATCATAGGCGGCATATGTAATAAAATACAACACGGCCATCCCACCACTCAATAAAACGGCGCTGAAACCAGCATGGTCTTTCTTTAGCCTGAAGGCAATTCCTAACAAAGCAATTCCTGCCAGATACCCAAGGATAATTCTCGTTAAGGGATTGATCAGGTCGTGGTCAATAGAATATTTAGTGCCGAACCCGATACCGAGTACCAGTACACCGATGCCAACTTTATTGAGAAGATTAGCGCCGATAAATTCTTCCCATGGCGTTTTACCTTTATCAATGGGCCCGGCGGATGTTTTATAATCAGGAGGTGTAATCGATTTGGACGTAAGAAAACTTTCAACTTTTGACACTTCTTCGTCTGTTGCCGGCAGCGTGGCAGGCTCAGCACTCACCGTCCGGCTAGTGGCGGTCTTTAATTTATACACATCGCTGTGTAGCTTGTGGATTTCATCCTGAAATAGTTTTTGTTGCCGTGATAGCTGTTCAATTCTCTGAAGAAGTTCCTGAAGCTTTTGGTTGTCTTCCATGAAAGTGGGTGAGGTAATCAGTAAAATTATCGATTAATCCTGTCAATTCCGAGTTTTAAGATTAGACCTCGAGTGCCATCAGCGTCTCCGCCGGCTGGCGGATGACTCTGATGGGGGGTAAAATTATCTTAACTTTTCTTTTTGCAACTCTGTGCCTTCTGTGTAATTGGATTTCTAGAGCAACCGAAATTGCATGTTGAATAATATTTAAATTTCCCTAATACTAAACAGGATCAACATCAACGATCATTCTCACATTGCGAAAGCCTTTCTCCCTGGACAACATATTAATACTATTTTGAATGACCAACTTGATTTGACTTAAATCACTTTTACCGCGGATCATTTTCAACAGCATACTCATCAGGAATTGATTTCGTATTTTAGAAACCATGGGTTCACCCGGACCCATAATTTTTACTTTATCGAGATGTTGCCTTAAGATCGCGGCAAGCTGCTGGGCCGCGTCGCGACAAATCTTTTTGTCAGTATGCTTGACCACTATTTCGATCAGCCGCGAAAAAGGCGGGTAATCATGTTGATGCCGGTCGTCGACCTGCGTTTTATAAAAAGCTTCGTAATGATTTTTTAAAATAAAGTTCAGCACAGGGTGTTCGGTGTTGGATGTCTGAATAATTACCTTCCCTTGCTTGGCCCTCCGTCCGGCCCTTCCACTCACCTGCGTAATTAGCTGATAAGCCCTTTCATAAGAACGGAAATCAGGAAAATGCATCATCCGATCGGCATTAAAAACTCCCACCAGACTAACCTTGTCAAAGTCCAAACCTTTTGTGACCATTTGTGTCCCCACAAGAATGTCCGTCTCTCCTTTTTCGAATTGCTCAATAATAGAATCGTATCCCGTTTTTGAGCGCGTGGTTTCCAGGTCCATCCGTTGTGTGATTGCCTCCGGAAAATGCGCGTTTAACTCCTCCTCCAGTTTTTCAGTTCCGTATCCCACAGTTTTGATTCGGGCAGAAGTACATACAGGGCAGTTGTGAGGAACCGTTTCCTTATACCCGCAATAATGACAAACAAGGGCATGGCGATATTGGTGGTAAGTAAGACTCACGGCGCAATTGACACATTTTGGAACCCACCCACAATCCTCACAACTCATCATGGGTGAATAACCGCGGCGATTCTGAAAAATAATTACCTGCTCTTTTTTAGATAAGGTTTCTTCAATATTCCTCAATAACAATCCTGAAAATTCTCCCTTAACCGTTTTCATTTTCCGTTCATTGCCCATATTGGCAAGTACAATCTCCGGCAAGTTTGCATCACCAAACCGTTTGTCAAGTTTTACAAGCCCGTATTTTTTCTGCTGGCTATTGAAGTACGATTCCAGCGATGGCGTAGCGGATCCCAATAATACTTTGGAATGATGAAGTTGTGCAATGATCATCGCCACATCGCGGGCATGATACCTCGGCGCCGGTTCCTGTTGCTTGTAAGAAGCGTCATGCTCTTCATCTACAATGATGAGTCCGAGGTTATCAAAAGGCAGAAAAATAGACGACCGCACGCCGATAACAAATTTAAATTTACCACTTAGAATTCCATTCCAGACTTCCACCCTTTCATTATCCGAAAATCTGGAATGATAAACGCCCATGCTGGCACCAAATATTTTTTTTAGTCGGTGTACGATTTGCGTCGTTAAGGCGATCTCAGGCAGCAGGTATAATACCTGGGTATCACTCTCCAAAGCTTTTTTAATCAGGTTGATGTATATCTCTGTTTTACCACTTCCTGTAATACCATGAAGCAAGGTGGTGGAATATTGTTCAAAACTTTTAATAATCTCATTTTGGACGCGCTCCTGTTCTTCACTCAACAATATGACAGGTTGTTCACGTGTATCCAGGAAACCAAAACGCGGAACGATGGTTTCAAATTCCTCCAAAATTCCATACTTGATCATCGTGTTGATGGAGGAGTCAGAGATGTCTCCATCAAGCAGATCTTTCTTTGAAAGTCCGTTTTTGTTTGCTTCCGCTTGCTGGAGTACAGGTACTTCCTGTAGATATTTCAACAACACGGCCTCCTGTTTAGGCTTAGTCGAAAGCGCTTGAAACAATTCTTCCAGCGCTTTTGCTGAATTAACTGACGTGTTAAGGCGGATTCTTTTCTCAGTTTTTGGTTTGAACTTTTCCTTTACTTCCTCAAAAAGAATGATCGCCTCCTTTCCGGAAAGTGATTTCAGAATACTGAAAATAAATTTGACCCCTAAAAATTTGGCTACCTCAGTATAGCTCATGGTGCCCTGCTGTAGTCTGTTCAAGAGCATGATCTCTTTTTCAGAAAAATCAAGGGTACTTTCTTCGGCATGAAACGAGGGATGAACCTGAACCATGGATTCACTGGATAATTTCAGCCCGGCCGGCAAAGCTGCATTCATCACTTCACCCATTGAACACATATAGTAATCGGCTATCCACTGAAAAAGTTTCAGCTGTAATTCGTTTACTGAAGGAAAGTCATCCAGAACATCAAGGAGTGATTTTGCTTCGTATTCCTGAGGGGAAGTCTCATGGATATTGATGATCAGGCCAGTGAGCACTTTGCGGTCACCGAATTGCACAATTACCCGTTGACCAATTCTGATATTATCATTTAGATTAAAAGGTACTCGGTAGGTAAACAATTTGGCAATGGGTACCGGAAGCAAGAGCTCAACAAAGAGCGTTTTACGAGACCCATCCGTTTCAAACATTTCCACACGCCAAAGTAAAGGAAAAATAAAGGAAGGACGAAGATAAAATAAATTTAAACAATTTGTTTGAGTGCCTCCTGCACATTGTGAACGGGCTGCTGGCAGGTCTTCTGATAACAGACATATATGGTGAGTAAATCATCAACCGCAGTTTTTCCTTCAAGCAGAGGCAATTCACTGTCTTTTTTTTCCGTGCCCATAGATAAAACAAAAGGCTGATAGGCGTGGAAAAATTCCCTGGCTCCCGATTCCAGATCAGGGCCGGCAAACGCTACTTCCGCCATCCCTTTTTTCATCTCGGTATACACGATACCCCAATTTGACATGTAGTTAGGCTCCGAGGTTATCAGGTGGCTCAACGAAAAAGTCATGTTTTCTGCAAGCGTTTTCCATTTGTCATGGTCAAATAAGATACTCAGGTGAAACAGGTTCTGTGCCATCACCGAGTTGGAAGAAGGGATCACATTGTCAAAAATCTCTTTCCTCGAGGCAATTAACTTTTCAGCATCCTGACCGGCATATAGGAAGAAACCATCCTGGGAATCGTAAAAATTATCGATGGTAAATTGCATGAGCACTTTCGCACGGTGGACCCAATATTCATCAAACGTCACCTGATACACACGAAGACACGCCTGAATAAAATAAGCGTAGTCATCCAGAAATCCTGTCACGTTTGAGCGTTTATTTCTATAGGAACGATAAAGCGTCAGTCCCTCCATCAATTCATTTTCAATAAACCGCATATTCCTCAGGGCGGCCTGAAGGAAATTTTTATTGCCGAGGGCTTTGTAGGCATCAATCAGTCCACTCACCATCATGGCATTCCATCCGGCAATGATTTTATCATCGAGGCCGGGTTTAATCCTTTTATCCCGCAGTGAAAGGAGCCTGTCTTTCGCTGCCCTCAATTTCTGTCGCCACACCTCAGCCGTCAGGTTGTGTTTTTCCAAAAACACCGGATCATTTTGGACACGGATTAAAACATTTTTATCCGCTTCCCAATTCCCTTTTTCCTTTACGGAATAATAATCTATGAAAAAGTCGGCATCTTTACCTACCGTTTCTTGTATCTCTCTGAAGGTCCAGCTGTAGAATTTTCCCTCTTCCCCTTCGCTATCGGCATCCAGTGCGGAGTAAAATCCACCGTTGCCATGCGTCATCTCCGTTTGCAACCATTCAAATGTTTCTGTGATAACCACTTTAAATTCCTCGTCCTTCGTTAAAGCATATGCCTCTGCATACAAACTCATAAGTTGGGCATTGTCATAGAGCATTTTTTCAAAATGTGGAATAAACCAATATTTATCCACCGAGTATCGTGAGAACCCCCCGCCTATCTGATCATAGATGCCACCCATGGCAATTTTTCTCAAAGTAAACGTGATCTGTTCCAGGGATTCTTTGTTGCCAGTAATGTGATAGTAGCGCAACAACCATAGCCAGATAGAGGGCATAATAAACTTAGGCTCCTTTTCCAATCCCCCCCACGTTTTATCAAATGCAGGCTGAAGTTTATTATAGATCATATCAAGGTCTTTTTTCAGTTCACCTGAGACAGGATCTTTTTTAAATCTCGTGGCATTCTGTTGTGACAACAAGTTGGTGAGTTCAGAGGCCGTTTCTTCAATTTCCGTCCGTCGGCCGGTAAAGGCTTTATTGATTCCCTCAATCACCTGTATCCACTGATCGGGTGGATAATAAGTGCCTCCATAAAATGGTTTTTGATCGGGTGTTAAAAAAACATTTAAAGGCCAACCTCCATTTATACCCATCGCTTGCACAGCTTCCATATAAATATGATCGATGTCAGGCCTTTCTTCCCGATCGACTTTTATACACACGAAGTGATTATTCATGATGCCTGCGATAGCATCTTTTTCAAAAACCTCTCGTTCCATTACATGGCACCAATGGCAGGCGGAATAGCCGATGCTTACCAGGATAGGTTTGTTTTCTTGCCGTGCTCTTGTTAACGCTTCTGTTCCCCACTCAAACCAATCTACAGGATTATGGGCATGTTGAAGTAGATACGGCGAGGTGGCGTGTATCAGTCGGTTTGATCTTTTTGTATCCGTCATCGTTTTTATGCTTTCGTACAAAAATTGGGTTTACAGCATCTGATTTTTAATCCGTAATTCCTCTTCCTCAACATCTACACTGGATTTTAGTTCTCCCAGTTTTTTTAATATATGCCTGAGAAATTGCTGGTGCGATGTTGATTCCGGATGAAATGCTCTGTGGTTGAGGGCAGATAAAATAACCTTCCATTTTGTCATAAATTCTAGGGTGTCATCATCTGCATACCTGGCAAGAAATTTCTCCCAGATGTAATCTTCCGCTTCCTCGGTCGGATGCAACATATCCGGTTTATAGAAACGGTAATCCCGCAGATCATCCATCATAATTTCGAATGCTGGAAAGTATTCCACGCCGTTAAAATTGCCGGCCATCGAATGACAAGCCAAACGCAGGACTGCTTTACTGACGCTGTTGAGTTCCAGTGTATCTTTGACATGTCTCACCGGACTAACGGTAAGGATAATCCTTATTTTTGGGTTCAATCGTTTTAAAGAATGGAAGAATGTTGAAAAGGAAGAAAATATATCCTCGTGCCTCAGTAAGGATTTTGTAAAGAGATCCGCTGGCATTTTATGACAATTCGCAACGATCTCGCCGGTATCCTTTCTTTCATATACCCAGGCTGTACCGTAAGTGATGAGTAACCATTCTGCATCCTTCAAAAAAAAATGGTTCGTCTCCACAGTGTCTGCCAACCGGGAAATCAGCGCAGGTTTTTGGAGATCGGAAAATTCAGAGTGGAAATTAAAGTTATAATGTATATCGTGATGCTGGAGAAAGGTGTGGTCTGGTAACGGCTCATTGAATAAGCTATAGGTCAGTACCTTATGTATGGACACGGGATTATATATCACTCCGAATGGGTTGACGCTAGCATTCATTTTATAGATTTTAAACCGGTGGCCAATGGCTTCAGAAAAGCAAGATCCCTGGGTCAAAATTCCGCTTTTTAGGTCCATCCGCGCAGTGGCCTTTGGAAGCGTAAGTTCCGTTCTAAATTCTTTCATAATATGTTACCGCAAACACTTGAAAATTTCGCACATTTTAAGATACTTTACGTCTGGTCTTCAGGAACGCAAACCTATCCCAATTTATGAACAACGACCTTACTGCCTTTGAAAAGATCCCGGTAAAAATTTTCAAATCATCCGGTGAAGCTTCTTCTTATATAGCGGGTCAGATTGCCGAGCTCATAAAGGCACGACAAAAGGAAAATAGGTCCTGTATTTTAGGCCTTGCCACCGGGTCTACTCCTACCAGGGTGTATGCGGAGTTAGTAAGAATGCATAAAGAGGACGGTCTGACTTTCAAGAATGTTCATTCCTTCAACCTGGATGAATATTTCCCCATCAAGCCTGACGCCCTGCAGAGCTATGTCCGTTTCATGGGTGAGCATTTATTCAATCACATAGACATGCCGAAGGCCAACATCCATATACCGGATGGGACCCTTTCTAAAGAGAAGGTAGCCGATTTTTGCCGCGATTATGAAAAGCAAATAGATGAGTTGGGCGGGATCGACATACAGGTGCTTGGGATCGGCCGGACTGGTCACATTGGATTTAATGAACCCGGTTCGTCTGAAAGATCTCTGACCCGTTTGGTAACGCTTGACCAGGTAACTCGTATCGATGCCGCCAGCGATTTTTTTGATGAAGAGAACGTACCTAGAAAAGCAATCACGATGGGGGTCGGGTCAATCCTGAAAGCCCGCAAGGTATTCATGATGGCCTGGGGAGAAGGTAAAGCGGGCGTGATAAAAAAAGCCGTAGAGGGGCCTGTTACCGACCACATTCCGTCTTCATTCCTTCAAAAGCACACCGACTGCCTGGTGGTTCTGGATGAAGCTGCCTCATCAGAATTGGTTCGGATAAAAACTCCCTGGGTACTGGATAGTATTGACTGGACTGACAAACTTATCCGCAAATCTGTGGTGTGGTTATGTCAGAAGGTAAAGAAACCTGTGCTCAAACTTACCAACCATGATTATATGGAACACGGGATGGGCGACATTATTACTGAATATGGTTCGGCGTATAAAGTGAATATCAAAGTTTTTAACTATTTGCAACATACTATCACAGGATGGCCCGGAGGCAAACCTAATGCCGATGATTCAAACAGGCCCGAACGGGCAAAACCTTTTCCGAAAAAGGCTATTATTTTCTCTCCTCATCCTGATGATGATGTCATATCCATGGGAGGAACTTTTATCCGATTGGTTGATCAGGGCCACGAAGTTCACGTTGCCTACCAGACTTCGGGGAACATCGCCGTTTTCGACGATGACGCCATCCGGTTCGCCGATTTCGTCCGCGACTTCAATGTACAATTTGGTTTAAGCAAATCCGACGGGGCAAAGTTTTATAGCACCATTGTGCAGTCACTTGAAAATAAAGGGCCCGGACAAATTGATAGTCCGGAAGTATTGAGCATCAAAGGCCTGATCAGACGTGGTGAAGCGAAAGCGGGTGGCCGGTACGTGGGTATCCCAGATGAACAGATGCATTTTCTGGATATGCCTTTTTATGAAACCGGTGCCGTCAAGAAGAAACCATTAGGTGAAGCGGATATTCAACTCATTGTTGATCTTTTGGCTAAAATCAAACCACATCAGATTTATGCCGCAGGTGATCTCTCGGACCCTCATGGCACACACCGCGTTTGCCTGGCTGCGATTTTTGAAGCCGTCAACCGTTTGAAGAACGAATCATGGATGAAAGATTGTTGGGTGTGGCTATATCGCGGCGCATGGCAGGAATGGGACATCGACCAAATCGAGATGGCTGTACCATTGAGTCCGGATGAATTGATGCGCAAACGAAGGGCTGTTTTCAAACACCAGTCTCAAAAAGACAGCGCTATGTTCCCTGGCAGCGACAAACGCGAATTCTGGATGCGCGCCGAAGATAGAAATCACGCTACCGCTGACGCTTACAATAAACTTGGCTTAGCAGAATATGAAGCTATGGAAGCGTTTGTGAGGTATGTGTTTTAGGTGTTGGCTGTTGGCTCTTGGGTGTTGGCCATGGGGTCATTAAATGAATCGTAGTTCACGTAAAGTTAATTTGAAAGCGTGACGACTACGCAATATGTTTGAATAGCAATATCAATTGCGACACGCCGGCGGTTTGCCAACGACCTTACTCACAACGCGCCCGCATTTCGACTTCCGTAATTTCCTGTTTTTCAACTGCCAACCGAAACTGTTCACATGCTTTTGTTTTTTCGCCGTTTGCCAGAAACGCTTCTCCTAGATAAAAATGTAATCGCTCTATAAAAAGATCCATACTCAGCGCCTGTGTCAACATTTGAATGGCATTCTGGATCTCCCCTTTTTGAAGATAATAAATTCCCTTGTTGCGGTAGGCCCATGCGTTGTAGGGGTCGAGAACTATACTTTCATTGATATCAGCCAAACCTTTATCCATCTCCCCCTTTAGCAGCTGGATGTAACCACGGTTATTCAGGAGGTAAGGATCATTTTTTTTCAGGGCAAGCCCTTTATTGATCTGGCCCATAGCCTCATTGTAATTGCCAAGGGCTGTTTCTAACAGGGCCATGGTGTTATATGCATTTGGCTCGCGGGGATTGATTGTCAGCGAATGGTTGAGTCGGGACCGGGCAGAATCGAAACTTTTTTGAAAGTAATAAATTGTACCCAGGTTAACCATTATTTCGGCGTTGTCAGGATCTTTTTTTAATGCTGAGAGAAAAGAATCAACCGCTTTCGGAAAGTTTCTCATTTGCGTATAAACCAGGCCCCGGGAGAAATGTAAAACCGTAGTATCAGGTTTCTTCTCCGCCACTTGATCCAGGTCTTCAAGCGCACGGTAATATTGTTTTAACGCAAAGTAGGTGTTCGCGCGATTCAAGTGGGCATCCGTATATCCGGCCCTGCATTCCAGGGCATGGTCATAACTGTTCAGGGCCTGTTCATAATTTTCCTCGCGATAATAAACCGATCCCAAATTGTTCCAAGCATCAGCAAAACAAGAATCAAGATTCAGGGCAGCACGATACAATTCAATGGCCAGCTGGCCATTACCCTTCTGCACCTCCTCATTGCCACGCAACAGAAATCTTTGCACACGTGTCTCAGTACTTTCGGTGCACCCT
>JAYSOP010000422.1:0-3624 GCA_043722905.1 Chryseolinea sp. | reverse complement strand
CAAGAAATATTCTTTTCGGAGCTACCGAACAGCAAGAAGATATCGCTGATTTTGCAGTTCCGACCGCCAATGGTGTCACCTCAAACGTACATGTGCTGAATCAGTATCGTCTGGATTATCAAATCATTGCACGGACTAATCAGGTTTTGTCTTCAATCGATAAAATAGAATTTGATGAGGCATCAAAAAATAACTTAAAAGGGCAAGCACTTTTTTTAAGAGCCTATGCGTATTTTGAATTGGTACGATATTTTGGAAAAGTCCCATTGCATTTGACTCCGGTAAGCGATCGGCAAGGAGCGGCTTTGCCATTAGCTTCCATAGATGAAATTTATACACAGATTATTAAAGACGCGACCGAGGCCGCAGCATTGTTGCCACTAAAATCTGTTCAGGAACCGGGACGGGCTACTTCCGGCGCTGCTAAAACCTTGTTAGCGAATGCCTATATCGTACAAAAAAAATGGCCTGAAGCGGAAAACCTTTTGCGCGAAGTGGTTAACAGCAATGAATATCAGCTGATGCCCGAATATGCAGACGCCTTTTCAACCTCAACCGCAAATAAGAATAATAAGGAATCCGTTTTTGAAGTTCAGTTTCTGGAAGGAGCTGAGGGGCTTCATGGAAGCTTTATCTATAACTTCATGCCCCGCCCGATGAGTCCGGATGAGCTAAAAACTATAACTGGCACTTCCAATCCACAGCCTCTCACCGGCGAGGGAAATAATACGCCCACACCCGATATCATTGCAGCCTACGAAGGGGGTGATAAAAGAAAAGATGCGTCCATTGCGTATATCACTTTAAGCGGCAGTTTAAGAAGTAATAAAGTCTATCCATACATTAAAAAATTTGCAAAAGCTCATGCCCTGCATGGTGTTCACGGTACCAATTGGCCGATCTATCGCTATTCGGAAGTGCTATTACTTCTGGCGGAAGCTTTGAACGAACAAGGGAAAGACGGTTCTATGTATTTAAATCAGGTGCGAACCCGCGCGGGCCTTGCCAATGCTGCAGGTGACATGCGCATAGCCATTCATCAGGAAAGAAGAGTGGAATTAGCTTTTGAAAATAAACGCTGGTTTGATCTGGTTAGAACAGGCAAGGCCGTCGAGGTTATCACTGCATACGGGGCCAGAATCAAAGCAAATCCGTTGGCATATTATTATCCAGAGGGGGCAGTTCCCCGCAGTAACGCTTTTACCAACTTGGATCTGGTTTATGCTCTTCCGGCAGATGAAGCTGCTTTAAGTCCTCATTTTTAGCTGTTTGAAGCTTTATTATTAGCCGATTACTTAAAATCACCAACGATGCCACATGCAATCGTTGGTGTTTTACAGCTTATACATTATATCGTGTGCGCAAACGGTATAGTACAGGATACTCCCTTTTTATAAGTAAAATACCTTCATGATGTAAAACTCTTTTAATAACCTTTCTGACCAGACGAATTCAACCAACCCAATCAATTATGAAACATTATTACTTCATCTTGAAGCAAAGTTTGCTTCTGTTTATGACGTTTTTATTTGTGCATACGGTCTATGCACAAACCCAAACTGTTTCCGGAACAGTATTATCGCAGGAGGACAACAAGCCTATTCCAGGTGTTAATGTTATCATTAAGAATACTACTTCAGGAACTGTTACTGACGTTAACGGTGCGTTTACCTTGTCAGTAGACGACGGAGCGAGTTTGGTTTTTTCCTCTATCGGATATTCAACACAAGAAGCCGCGGTTTCAGGCAGGTCTGTGTTTAATATCTCCATGGTTGCAGACACCAAGTATTTGTCTGAGGTTGTGGTCATTGGCTACGGGTCCCAACGCAAACGGGATATCACCTCGGCCGTATCCAATATTAATTTGGAGGACATTGGCGACGTACCTGCCACCAATGTAACACGCTTAATTCAAGGACAAGCTCCGGGTGTGGTAGTGAGGCAAAGGAATGGAGCACCCGGCGGACAATTTGAAGTCAGGATCAGGGGCATAGGTTCGCTGGGCGCAGGAAGCAATCCGCTTTATGTAGTGGATGGATTTCCTGTGGGCACTTCTATCGGCCAGAATTTAAATCCGAATGATATCGAAAGTATATCCATATTAAAAGATGCTGCGTCAACTGCCATTTACGGAGCACGCGGTTCAAATGGTGTTGTATTGATTACTACTAAAAATGCGCAGCAGGGAAAAACAAGTTTAAACCTTTCCGTTGATTATGGTGTCCAGAATATTCCTGACTCAAGAAGGGTAAAGGTGTTAAATGGCGTAGAGTTCGCCCAATTTAAAAAGGAAGTCTGGAGTGACCGGTATATTTTTGATAATGGTGTAGCACCAACGGATGACCTTGTTCCGATAGGGTTCCGCTATCCCGAAGAAACCCAGTATTCAACAGATTGGTATGAGCAAATTATGCATAATAATGCTCCGTATACTGACTATAATTTGACCCTTTCGTCCGGAGCCGGGCCTATTAAATCCGTTCTCTCATTAGGCTATTTTAAGGAGCAGGGATCGATTATCGTAACCAGTTATGATCGTCTTTCTGCACGGGCAAATTTAGGAGGGCAGGTAAACAAATTTATCAACCTCGGATTCAATGTCAATGGGACCTATGCAAAACTGAATCAGGCCAATACAAATGGTCGTGATCAGAATGTGGGCTCAACTTTGCTGATGGATCCCAGGGAACCCGTATACAATGATGACGGAACGTTAAGACCTTATATCGGAGGGAAAGATGGTGTATTTGGTTATCCGAACCCCGTGTTTTTTCTGCGTAATGTTGTTGATAAAAGAAACATAGCCGACGTATTATCGAATGCGTTCGTGGAATTTACCATATTGAAGGGTCTGAAGTTCAGATCCTCCGTCAATGGCAAATTGAACTTTACCACAAATAAGTTCTTTCAACCATCTACAATCGGTAATCGGTTAGGATCCGGCACTTCCGGGGCTCCACCAAAAATTGCGCAGGGCTCTGAGTTTAACGAGCAATTATATAATATTTCAACAGATCAACTCCTTACCTATGCGCCTAATCTGGGCACGGATCATCAGTTTGATGCACTGGTGGGTTATACCGCGCAACAAGAGAAGGTTGTAGGCATCGCAGGGTCAGGAAATACGTATCCGGATGACCTTGTACCCTATCTGGGGGCGGCCATTATCCGATCTTCAAACTCATATGAATATAGCTGGAGTTTGCTCGCCTATCTGGCCAGGATAAACTATGCCTTCAAGGACAAATATTTATTTTCTGCTTCGATGCGCCGCGAAGGAAGTTCACGGTTCGGAGCAAAAAATAAATGGGGGAATTTTCCTGCAGCTTCCGTTGGCTGGAGGCTGACAGAAGAATCATTTATGCCCACTGCCTCCTGGTTAACTGATTTGAAATTAAGGGCGAGTTGGGGCATGACAGGCAATAATGAAATTGGAAATTATTCTCATTTGGCCTTCATGAATACCAGCAACTACATTTTAGGAAACGCAATAGCACCAGGTAAGATCGTAAGCTCATTTGCCAATTCAGCATTGGGCTGGGAAAAATCCAATCAGTTGGATATCGGAATGGATCTCGCTTTGTTTGATAACCGACTGGTATTAACCGCTGAGTATTATAAAAA
>JAYSOP010000421.1:0-6000 GCA_043722905.1 Chryseolinea sp. | reverse complement strand
CAGAACAGATCGATCTGGCAGGGATATGCCACTACCATGTATGGCAGTATCGATTTCAACAATACCCGGCATTTACGAAATGCCGTGATTTCAATTCTGGATAAATATCGTTTCTGGGCGGAAGGTTTTCTGGAAGGCGGTAATCTCGCCCAGGAAAAAGACCTCTGAAAGCTTAAATTTTCAGGGTAATTCTTCTACGTCCCTTACCTTTTTTAAAAAATAATTCTACCTTTGCAGACCCAAATTCGGCCTGAATGTCCGCTTTTGCCCATAGATTGGCACTGAAAGCAGGATGTTTTAATGGCTGGCAAGGGTTTTTGTAGGGATTTGGATCTCTGAAGCATAATGTCCCATGGTGTAACTGGCAACACGCCTGATTTTGATTCAGGAAAGTCCAGGTTCGAGCCCTGGTGGGACAACTTGAAAAATCCCGTCTGTAACGGACGGGATTTTTCATTGACTCGAAGAAGAATTAGATATAAAACGCTTATTACCCGATGTCAGTAAAGCTTTTCAGTGGCCGCGCAACACAGTATCTGGCCGAAAAGATTGCCAATGCTTACGGTGAACCACTGGGCGAAGTCAATTACCAGCAATTCAGTGACGGGGAAATGTCACCCTTTTTAGCTGAATCCGTTCGGGGTCATGATGTTTTTATTATTCAATCTACCTTTGCCCCCTCAGACAACCTGATGGAACTCCTGCTCATGGTGGATGCCGCGAAAAGGGCCAGCTCCCATAATGTTAATGTTGTCATCCCTTATTTCGGTTATGCACGGCAGGATCGAAAAGATAAACCGAGGGTTGCCATTGCCGCCAAAATGATCGCGAATCTTTTATCGGCGGCGGGTGCAGACAGGATCATGGCCTGCGACTTACACGCCGATCAGATCCAGGGTTTTTTTGATATCCCCGTAGATCACCTTGACGGTTCCTATATTTTTGTTCCTTATCTGAAGAAGCTGGGATTAAAAGATATCATGTTTGCTACACCCGATGTGGGAGGGATAAAAAGAGCGCGTAATTTTGCTAAATTCTTTAACGCCGATCTGGCAGTGTGCGATAAACACCGAAGGGAAGCCAATAAGATCGAGTCTATGCGACTGATCGGTGAAGTGGAAGGGAAAGATGTTATCCTTGTCGACGATCTGGTGGATACGGCCGGAACGATCTGCAAGGCTGCCTCGATCATCCAGGAAAACGGCGCAAAATCAGTTCGCGCGGTGTGTACCCATCCCGTGCTTTCAGGGAATGCCTACGAAAATATTGAAAAGTCAGCCTTGCTTGAGATGGTGGTAGCGGATACGATTCCGCTGACGAAAGAATCGAGTAAAATAAAAGTATTAACCGTCTCCGATCTTTTTGCCAAGGCGATCCGCAAGATACACGACAATGAATCGATCAGCTCATTGTTCATTAAACTGTAATTTTTTAAAACTAAATAAATATAATTATGAAAACTGTTGAGATTATAGGGTATCGAAGAGCAAATCTCGGCAAGACAGGGTCACAAAAATTAAGAGACGAAGGTCTCGTACCCTGCGTGCTGTATGGTGGAGATGAGCAGATTCATTTCTATTCACCGATGATTCTTTTCCGCGAGGTTGTTTACACCAACGAAGCACATTTTGTTCACCTCAATATTGAAGGCGAAGAGTGCCAGGCAATTTTGCAGGATGTTCAATTTCACCCGGTGAGCGAAATTATTCTTCACGCTGATTTCCTCCGGATTGCCGAAGGAAGAAAAGTAAAAATGAGTATACCTTTGCGATTGGTAGGTGAAGCGCCTGGTGTTGCCAAAGGTGGAGCGCTCGTGCGCAAAAGAGCTGCCTTAAAAGTATATGCGTTTCCTAAAGACATGCCTGATCATATTGATGTCGATGTTTCTGAACTTGATTTTCACCACGCGGTGAAAGTAGAGGATATGAAAATGGACAAGCTGGAATTTATGGATCCCAAGCATGCTTCTATCGCCGTTGTGGAAGTTCCTCGCGCCGCGAAATTGCTGGAAGAGACTGATGCTGCCGCTGCTGCTGCTGCTACTGCTGCTCCTGCTGAAGGTGCTGCAGCCCCTGCTGCGGGTGCTCCGGGTGCCGCTGCTGCTCCTGCCGCCGACGCTAAAAAAGGTGATGCCCCTAAGAAAGAGGGTGGTAAGAAATAAAAATCATTATCCTGACAAAAAATCCCGTCTGAAAAAGATGGGATTTTTTGTTTAATTAAGAATAGCATGAGTAGTCGTAATTCCGAAGGTGGCCGAATCTTTGCCACACTCACCACTGACCAATTACCCCAGACCATCGACTATTAACCATTGACTATTGACTATTGACTATTGACCAATAACATCCTTTTAATATTATGATTGGGATAAAATGAAATATCTCATTGCGGGTTTGGGAAACATTGGCGCCGAATATGAATTGACCCGGCACAACATAGGTTTTCTTGTATTGGATCAATTAGCAGACCAACAGAAGGCTACTTTTGTATCCAGTCGCCTTGCCGACAAGGCAGAGTTCCGGTTTAAAGGAAAGATTATCCATCTTATCAAACCCTCCACGTATATGAACCTCAGTGGCAAATCCATTGCCTACTGGCTCAATACCCTGGGCATTGCCCGGGAGAATCTTCTGGTAATCGTTGATGACATAGCCCTGCCGTTCGGCACCCTCCGCATGCGCACGAAGGGAAGTGCTGCAGGCCACAATGGTTTAAAGCACATTGAAGAAACTTTCGGAGACCAGGTCTATTCCAGGTTGCGTTTTGGGATTGGAAGTGAGTACAGTAAAGGACATCAGGTGGATTTCGTACTCAGCAATTTCACAAAAGAAGAATTCGATCTGCTACCACCGCTGATGAAAAAGGCAAATGAAATGATCGTTCAGTTCTGCCTGATGGGGCCGGAAAAAACCATGAGCCTTTATAACGGGTAGGTAAATCCATTTAAGAGAGCTCCAGCCGTCGCGCTTAATAATACACGCTCATCACCTCCCCCGCTAATCGTTGTCTGCCTGTAGTTTTAAATGTTCAGGCATACAATCGGTCATTTTTTAGCTTTCTGTTTTGACTTTTCCTTTTCCATCGTTTCCTTCACCCGAAATTTTACGATTTTACTGATCAGTTCCAAAGGCATAGGCTGATCAAGGGGAAATTGGACTGAACCTTTCGCACCTTTATAAACTGATAATTGTTTTTTGAATGCTTCAATTCCGGATGGCGCCGGATAAAACCCGACGTGACTTTTATATCCTGCAAAATGAACCAGGTTACCATGGAGTTTAAACGTAGGCATTTGATAATTGATAGTCTCCTCCGCTTCAGGCGCAGCCTTCCTGATGGTGGTCCGAACCAGCTGCAAAATTGACTGCACCTCTTTCGGAAATGTGGCAATATATTCGTCTATGTTTTTGGTGAATGTTTGAGATGTTTTCATATAATCAGAGGATTTAACGATGCAGTGCAGTCCGTAATATGAAAAGGAAATGTAAGTTTTTAATCATGAAAAGGAAATACCTTTCCGGAATATCTGGTGCTCCCAAAGGTTCGGGCGATGATTATTGAAGTACTTTTAACTTTCTCAAAATCTTCATCGTAACATCCTTTCGCGCGGCCGAGAAACTCTCTGACGGTTCATCGCTTTCAAAATTAGTAGCGAAAAAGTAAATATTGCCACCGCTCTCAACATACCCCACGTACCAGCCAATTTCTTTCCCTGTTGCCGAATCCACTCCCCTTCCCAGTTTTCCACTTAGTACGTAATCTTCAGTTCTCTCATCAACCAGTATTTCCTTCGTGATATCAATGGATCGTTTGCTTACCGGTAATTTATAATCGTAAAAGTTCCTTAAAAAGGATATTTGTTCTTCCTGGGAAATCTTCAATTCCCCAATAAGCCAGAAAGCAAGTTTTAATTCAGGGTCATCGGAATCCACTTGAGTAGATTCATTACCATAGTTGAATTCACGCAAATATTTCTTGTATTTGGCTTCGCCTACTTGATTGGCTATTCTGATATAACAGGGAACACACGAAACCCTGAACGCTTCCTTAAAAGTCAAATCCTTGTTCCACAAGGGATTTCTTGATTCCACACTATCCCACTTTAGGATTGAGGTTGAATTATCCAGAACATGTTCCTCGATGGCAATAACCGAGTTCGGAATTTTAAACGTTGATGCCGGAGTGAATTGTTCGCTGCATCTTTTGGGATCATATCGTGTAAATTGATTTTTATTTTTGTCAAAAAGTATAAATGAACCTTTTACCCGGTAGGCGTTAAAAAATTGGAGAGGTCAATTTCCTGGTCGTCACCCGTGCATTTGATTGAAATGAATCAATAGTGTCTTCAAAGTATTTTATTTTTATATCTGTATTTGGAATGCTATTCTATGCGTTGTTTCTTAATTCGTTCGCGCAATTTCCTGAAAGTCAGTTTAAAATCCTTTAACGCTTTCACCTTTTTTCAAAGGATTAAATTCAGTTACAAAAATAAGAACCCAACGGAAATTTGGTATCTTCAATCACGCTAAAACCTTTTTATGACAAAGCAAACCATGGCCCCTACTATGGCCCCCACCCAGGCACATAAGGACATTCCCGGAAACCCTTCTACGGCAAAAACGAGTAAAGTCCGGTTAAATGACCGAAGTAACGGCAAACCCCTTCGCGTCTTGTCGGAAGCAGACTGGAAGTTCTGGATCGATAATGGATACATCGTGGTCAAAAACGTTGTACCCAAAGAACAGATAAATCGGCTGACAAATTTTCTGTGGGAATTTGAAGAAAAAGATCCGCGCGATCCGGAAACCTGGTATACACCACCCCGTGCGGAGATGCAAATGAAAGAGCTGACGAACACAGGCATGGTCGAAGTGTACAATCATCAGTATCTCTGGGATAATCGACAGTACCCGAAAGTCCATGAAGTTTTCAGCGACATCTGGGGAACGGATAAATTATGGGTGACGATCGATCGCGCAAATTTAAATTTTCCCATCCGCCCGGGTTTCGAGTATAAGGGATTTATTCATTGGGACTATGATCCCGAAACCAAACCACAAAATGTACAGGGGGTACTTGCCCTGGCAGATCAGAATGATGAAAACATGGGCGGATTCCAGTGTATCCCCGAACTCTTCAGAACGTATGAAACGTGGAAGCTCACACAACCCGAAGACCGCGATCATTTTAAACCCGATGTTACCGGGTTTGATATTGTAAAAGTGAAGATGAACGCCGGTGATCTGCTGATATTCAACAGTCTCCAGCCCCATGGCATCAGGCCTAACATGAGCAAAGATAAGGTGCGTATTGCCCAGTACATTTCCATGATGCCTGCGGAAGAAGATAACGAGCCTTTGCGCCAGTGGAGAATTTCGTCCTGGAAAGAAAGAAACGCGCCCGAGGGGTATGCGTTTCCCGGTGACCCCAGGGGTTGGGAAAAAACAAAATATGGTGCGGCGGAATTGTCAGTATTGGGCAAAAAATTACTGGGGCTTGAGAGGTGGTAAAAAAATGTGAAGCAGGATTTAGGAAAAAAATGATCCCAATTTTCGATGCGTGGTTAAATCGGTGAAGAGATCAACCGGAAATCATTTTCCACCCCCTGGCAATTTTCAATTTGATTATTTTTTCTCTGGCTCGCTGGCCTGAAAGACGGGATCCATATTTATATTCTCTGATGGGTGTGTGTTCAAGGGTAAATCTGCCTGCCGCGCACTCGCTAATGGTAAATTCGATAGGATCAATTTTTAACCTGGTCTTTTCATATTTCTTTTTGTCGGTTTCGGCATCATAAACCTCCCTTGCCATAACCGGTTTAAATGTAAACCGAAGCAGGTTTTTCTTTCTCACATAATTTCCTAGGTAATAAGTGTCGTTGGCCAGACACCGGTTCACCATGGCAAATGTTTTATCGGTAAGAAAGATCAGATCCGTCGGGCAGTCATCGGCCTCAATCAAAACCTGGCACCGTTCTTCTAAAAAACTTTCAGATAAGAG
>JAYSOP010000420.1:0-2403 GCA_043722905.1 Chryseolinea sp. | reverse complement strand
GGTGAATATGAAAAAGCAGCCATAAATTACAGGAATGCGTACGATATCAAGCGCGCAATTTACGGGGACAACTCTGTGCTTCTGCTTGACCTCATCAGTAATCTAGCAGTGACGTATTGGGCGTTGAATAACTACCAGGAAGCCATACCATTGTTTAAAAAATCAATGAAAATTGCCACAAGGCAGGTAACGTATATTTTTCCATCCCTCAATGAGAATGAGCAGGTGCAGTTCTATCAGAAGTTAAAGGAAGATTTTGAACGTTTCAATACCATCGCGATCCAGTGGTCTGAACATGATGGTGAATTGATTTCACAAATGTTTCAGAACCGCGCGATTATTAAGTCGCTGCAGTTTTTCTCTCAACAAAGGAGGCAGAATCTTATTCAGGTTAAAAATGATTCTTCGCTGAATAATCTCGTTTTAAAGTTGAAAAAAGAACGCGATGCTCTGGGTAATTTATACCAATTGCCCTTGCAAAAAATTGAAACAGGCAGCCTGGCCGTTGAGTTGGTGGAAAAACAAATTGATGCGCTTGAAAAAGCGATCAGCCAGAAAACAAGCGAAGGGCTCTACGAGAATGATTTAACGGCAAAAGAAATCAAATGGGAATCACTGGCTCTTAAACTAAAGCCCAGGGAGGCCATTGTTGAGATTATCCGTTTCCGGAAATATGACCGCCAGAACTTACGAAAAAAGGACTTTTTCGGTTTTACTGACAGTGTTTATTATGCGGCCCTTATTATAAAAAAGGAAACCAGGCACGTTCCGGAACTGGTGGTTTTAAAAGAAGGCAGCAACCTCGAAACACGTTTTTATTATTATTACAAAAACGCGATGAAATATGACTTGGAGGATGGGTTATCTTATGAGGTTTTCTGGAAACCCATTCAACAATCCCTTGCCGAAAAGACAAAAATCTATCTATCTTCTGATGGTGTTTACCATAAGATAAATGTCAATACTTTGAAAGATCCTCACACGGGTCAATACCTCCTTGAAAAGTTTGATATTGTCCATCTGCTGAACCCCATACAATTTTTAGAGAAGTCGCCGATCAGCCGCAATACACATCACGCGGTTTTAATGGGTGATCCGGGATTTGATGTGGACCTCAATGCATCGCGCGAACGCACGGTTAAACTCAACCACTTTACCGGCTTGCCAGGCACTCAGGAAGAGCTTCGGGCTATTGATAATGTGCTGAAGAGTCATTCCTGGAAGACAAGCCTGTATCTGAAAGGTGCCGCAACGGAAAGCAATCTGAAATCTTTACACTCCCCTACCATACTACACCTGGCCTCGCACGGGTTTTTTTCCGCAGATATTGTCCCCCTTAATCAAGAGGCAAAAAAGGAATTTTTGTTCCATTCAGGCATTGTACTGACCGGGGCGAATAAGAGTTTGGCAAGGGGGTCGACTTCCTTTCAGAATGATGGCATCGTCACCGCCTATGAAGTAATGAATCTCGACTTAACCAATACCCAACTGGTTGTGCTTTCAGCTTGTGAAACCGGTCTGGGTAGAATTGAAAACGGGGAAGGTGTTTTTGGTTTGCAACGTTCTTTTATGCAGTCGGGAGCAAAAAATGTTTTAATAAGCTTATGGAAAGTAGATGATGAGATGACTAAAGAGCTCATGATAAAATTTTATCAATATCTGGTCTTGGGTAATTCCATGAGCAAGTCGCTTAAACAGGCACAGATAGATCAGTCAAAGCTTGTGTCAAATCCCGCTCTGTGGGGTGGATTTGTGCTGGTTGGCAACAATTAATTCCAAACACGCTAAAAGGTCACCTATTTAAAAATGGTAAATTGCCATTATAACCAACCTTTTTAAAAGGCCGACCGCTACAAACGAGCGCGCTGCCGCTGCCTTCTGCCGACTTTTTATGATCTCTAGAAATCTTAAACTGCTGATAATATTAGTAATATCGGGTACCATCGGGGCTTATGTCGTTTTTGTAACAGTACCCACTCAGCTGGCGAGGAGAAGTTACGAGGGCGCTAAAACATTGGGTGAGGAATTCAAAAAGGCCTTTCAATTCACGCCCCAAATAAAAGTTAATAATACCATCGTACTGAATCAGCAAACCTCCGTATTGGAATTATCTTTGATATCACAAAATTTTCAACACCGTTACGTGTGGGTGAACTCCTGGTTAGGGAGCACCAAAAAAATTTCTATTACAGGGACCTTTCAGGCGAAGGCAGGGTTTGATCTTCATAAGAAGTTTTCCATAAACTTGACGGATGAAAGCGCAATGGTTGTCCTGCCAGAACCTATGGTGTTATCGGTCGAATCCCTCGGGGATATTGAATACCGCGATGAGCAGGGTATCTGGAATTGGGTAAACCTGGATGACCGCACAAAGGCTACTAATGCTTTCATTTCCGATGCTCG
>JAYSOP010000419.1:0-4572 GCA_043722905.1 Chryseolinea sp. | reverse complement strand
GGTTCGACTTTTTGTTTAGATAATAATTACCTCTGCATTAAGTTTCCGCAACCAACCTGAAACATTTGTTAAGTTTTTTGAATTCTTACAACAAAAAACCATAAAATCTGTGTGAGAAAAAGTATAACTAAGATAACAATTTAATAACAAACTGCCTAGGCACCCCTGTCACATGGTTTTTATAAATTCCATTTTTTGGTGCTGAAATCCCCGCATTTCCTCTCACTAAGTGCCCAAAAGCTTTCGGTCGATTCAATTTTCCCTAAAAGCTAACCCGCTATCCATTTTTTCGATCACTTCCTCCGCGAGACCAAAACTTAACGTCATTCCGGCGCCACCCAATCCATTTACAACTAGCACGTTGGGTTCAGGCTCCAGCACTACGCAATGATTTCCCGGGACTTTCGGATAGACTCCATTCCAACGTTCAGTAATGGTAAAGCCGAAATCAAAAAATGATTTAAGGTATTCTATGATCAGCGCGTTAACCTCCTCAGAATCGAAAGGTTCCACCGTTTGGTTGTAGTGATGGGAATCACCTATGATAAGTTCGCCGTAATTGTTCTGTGCCAGAAGCACGTGTATTCCATTGGATTTATATTTCATTGAGAGCGTATCGTACCGGTCATCCAGTTTTTTCAATGACCGACATGCTGCAAATGCAGGGTAATGTCTTAAGGTAAGGCCTGCGCACAATGAAGGGCCGAGTTGAAACGGTTTTGTTGGAGTAGCCTTCAGCATTTGAAGTTTACATTTTGAAAAATTTTGCTGAGCATAGATCTCCGGATAGAGGGTCTGGAATTCTGCACCACTGCAAATAATAACCTTTTTTGCCAGCCACGATTCACGGGTAGTTTTGACATGAGGGATTGCGACCTGGGTAACCATCTGCCCGAACCTTAGGATCAACCCGTACTTCTGTTCGAGCCAAAGGGGTATTCTCCTGATTGCTTCACGTGAATAAACTGTGCATTCTGTTCTGCTGAACAATCCTCCCTTGAGATCTTTTTGTCTTACTCCCGGCGAAAGGCGGGCAATTTTTTGGGGAGTAATGAATTCGCAATCATAGTCTGCAGCGGAATATATCGAGAGAAATTCATTGAGTATGTCCAGTTCATCATCATGATAGGCAAGGTGAATGGATCCGTTAGGATTATTCCATATTCCAGCTTCTGCCGAAATATCATTCCAGATTTCGCGGCTTCTTAAAGCCCGATCCAATCCGGCACCCGGTGCTTGTCCGATTGGCCACAATAAGCCAAAATTACGAATCGATGCACCCACGGCGAAATCATCACGCTCAAATAATACAACTCTATAACCTTTTTTTAAGGCCATGTATGCATGGGCGAGTCCTGCAATGCCTGCTCCAACAATGGCAACATCGGCCGTTCGTTCCATATTATTTTCTTATTAATATTACGCGATTTTCAGAATTATTACCTGCATTAAAGACTACCTTCCCGCTATCATATTGATAACCTTCGTGGAAGGAACCCATTATCCTTTCCATCCCCAACCCTTATCTAATTATCCGAAATAAAGATGATAAATAGTTTACCAGACAAAGATTTAAAAAATAAAAAGTTTACTGGCAATTTTCACTTCATTACTGTTTGGCTGGAAAGTACAAATACTGTATGGTTTACGCTTTACGTCGCCATCGCCGCTTTTGGGTTATATACGTGCGTGTATGCCTTCAGAAAAACATTTGCGGCAGCAACTTTTGAAGATTTAAGTTACCTGAATGTTGATTATAAAGTTTGGCTCGTGATTTTCCAGGTGTGTGGTTACGCCCTTTCTAAATTTTTGGGAATCAAAATAATATCAGAACTCCACCATCATTCCAGAAGCATAGGGATTTTGAAAATGACGGGCATTGCCGGATTATCGTGGCTACTTTTCGGGCTTATTCCTGCGCCCTACAATATCATATTTCTGTTTCTCAATGGGCTATCATTAGGACTTGTCTGGGGAATGGTGTTTGGTTTTTTGGAAGGAAGGCGGGTGACAGAAGTGCTGGGTGCGGCGTTATCTGTCAGCTTTATTTTTTCATCCGGTCTATGCCGTTCTGTAGGCAGTTATATTATGATCCATTGGGCAATACCCGAAAAGTGGATGCCCTTTACGGCCTCCTGCCTGTTTATCATACCACTGCTGGGATTTCTAATACTTTTGGACAAGGTACCTCCACCATCGATTGAGGATGAAGCCTTAAGAACGAAACGCCAACCAATGAACGGTGCTGAAAGAAAAAGATTTATTGCCACATTTTTACCAGGCATAATCCTATTCATACTGGCTTATATGTTGTTAACCGCCTTTCGGGATTTCAGGGATAATTTTTCGGCTGAAGTATGGAAATCGGTAGGGTATGGAAATTCACCCGAAATTTATACACAAACAGAAATCCCAATCTCATTGGCCGTTCTGGTTGTAATGGGTGCTGTGATGCTGGTTAGAAATAATAAAAAAGCCCTGATGATTAATCATATTATTATTATCGTCGGGATGATACTGATTGGTGGGGGTACATTCATGTTCGAGAAAAATATGATCAATCCCATTTGGTGGATGATGCTCATGGGGCTTGGTTTGTATCTGGGCTATGTCCCTTTTAATAGCATTTTCTTTGATCGCCTGATCGCAACGTTTCGATATACCGGGACGGTGGGGTTCATTATGTACGTTGCTGATTCGTTCGGCTACCTTGGGAGCATTGGTGTATTATTTATCAAAGAATTCAGCGATATAAAATTGAGCTGGCTGGAGTTTTTTATATTAGCAGGATATATCATTTCAATCCTTGGGACAGTTCTTATTGCTGGATCAATGATATACTTTCATATCAAGCATTCCCGACATTATCAACTTAATGATTCACGGCAGTAAATTCTCAGAAGGTCTATTTTTTCCTGAAACAGAACAGTCTTAATTTATGTCACGCTTATTATCTAATTTTACCTATTAGCTATATTATTTCTTTCAGGGTGGTTAATTTCCGTCTCATAGTTAACTTTACTGGCAACACATATAAAAAAATTATGAAAAAGATATCTAAAAAGGTTATCAGGCTAACCATTATCAATGCTGTTGATCAGGCGTTATCAGACAGTGGAATCATTTCAATGTCAAAAAAAACGCAGAAAGCCATCGTGAAAGCTTCCGGTAAAATTTCAGAGAAAGCACAGCAGGATTTGAAGAAACAAGGTGAAGAGCAGGTAGATAAAAAGAAATCGAAAAAAGTAAAAATCCGGAAAATTAAAATAAGCAAAAAGTTACCAAAAAAGAGTGCAGGCTCAAGTGATGACAAAAAAACTCATTGATAGTTTTGTCGAATCAAGGGGAAGTCTTATCCATCGAGGAGTTCACCCGACGGTCCAAAAAAAAGTACAAAATAGAATTTTCCCTTAACACGCAGTGTGCCTATCCGAAAGTGTAACAGAAGTCTTTTTATCAGAATTACCGAAAAAAAATAATTACAATATTATTCAAAGGTTTCCCAGAAATCGATAGCGCCTGTCCATGTTAGATCAGCAAACTATAAGTTATTTCATCTACTACCACTGAACGAATCATTTCTCCTCCCGGCTAAGATTGCGCAAGAATCCCCGCTATGGCTAAAAAAAATAAGCTATGTATAAAAAGCTCGTGGAGGTTTTGAGACCGTTTCGAAGCACAAAAGAGATTGGAAATATTTATGAATGACCACGGTAATGCCACCAAACATAAAACAATAAGCACAAGGAAGCTTCGGGGCATCAATATCTTATTCTCCCAGCCGATAAAAATATGAACCATAATCATGACCAAAATACCAGTCAAATAATAAGCAATAACCCTTCTAATACTGGTGACAAAGCTCATTCATGTTATATGTTTTCACAAGGTAAAATACAACAAGAACAATTTATGAAATCATTGAAGAAGCTTACATTAACATTCTGTTACCTGAATGTTCTAAAGTATTCGAAGGGTATTTGAAAAACTGAACGTTTGCAAAAAATCCAGTTAAAGGGGATTATGGATGAACTCTTAACTGCCAGACAAAAATATTGCAAGACTCAATAGAGCTGAAGCAGGTTAGCAAAAATAAAGCTCCGGTCGGAGCTTTATTTAACGTTAAGTAGTAACTGATTCTTTTTTTAATTTAGGTTCAAAGGCAGTGCCATTTTGATTTCCGGAAATCCCCTTGGCTACTTTTTCCGTAAAATTAGAAATGGAATTTTCAACTGTATGCAATACCTCCTGAGCTTTTTCTGTTCCCATTAAATTAGCAAGTGTAATTCCAGCCGCTACTCCACCTAAAGCAGATAATATAACCCTATTGTCCTTAAGGAAGGGTTTTAACTGATTCTTATAAAAGGCTTTCTTATTTTTCTTTCCCATAATATTTTGCTTTAACATCACTAAACGAAAAAAAATATGCCAGCAAAAACCCGCCTTTATTTATGTCCCTTATTGAGTCTACAATCAAGTTTTGATGCGGCAATAAAGATTTCAGTTGTTTTGCATTGAGAAAATTTCATTGACTGATTGTTTTAAATCCAACGCAGAAACAAAGTTTCTGTT
>JAYSOP010000418.1:0-3552 GCA_043722905.1 Chryseolinea sp. | reverse complement strand
GGTGGCTCGGGTTGGTCTTCGAGCAAGTACTTCGCGAAACCCTTTTCATCACTTCCATATTGAAACGCCCAGTTTCGGATCTTCTCATAGCCAACCGTTGAATTAGGTACTGCACCCAATGCTTTTCCACATGCTGATCCCGCTCCGTGTCCTGGCCATAACTGAATGTAATCTGGTAAATCAGAGAAATGTTTCAGGGACGTGAACATTTGCTTCGCTCCGGCATCCTGGGTGCCGATCATACCCGCAGCTTTTTCAAGAAGGTCGGGTCTACCGATATCCCCAACGAAAACAAAATCTCCAGTAAACAACATAACAGGTTTGTCTGAGGAAGGAACATCCGTAAGAAGAAAGCTGATACTTTCCGGTGTATGACCAGGGGTATGAATAACTTCAAATTTTAAATTACCTACCTGAATGATATCTCCATTCTTTAGACCTTCGTGGGGAAATTCATATTGCCAGGCTTGCCCGCCTTCATCAGATAGGTACAGCTTTGCACCGGTAAGTGCGACAAGTTCTCTTGAACCCGATAAAAAATCCGCATGGATGTGGGTTTCCGCAACATGCGTAATTTTCATATTGTTCTGTTTGGCTATTTCAATATAGGTATCCACATCTCTTTTTGGATCAATCACTATAGCAACGCCAGCCTTCTGACAACCAATGAAATAACTTGCCTGGGCCAGGCTTTTATCATAAACATGCTGAAAAAACATATTGTATTTGTTTAAATTTTTAAATGCATTCCCAAATTCGTTAAAAGAGTTGACCAGGTCGGTAACTGTTGTCACACAACTCAATTTTTAATAGACTCCTCAGCAAACTGATTGAATATTTTTTCCAATTGATTCGCGTTCATGACACCAGATTTTCGCCACAGCACTTCTCCATTTTTAAATAGTATAAAAGTCGGCACGCCTTGAACCTGATAAGTTTGAGCTACTCCTGGATTTTTGTCGACGTCTATTTTTAGAATAACAGCTTTTTTACCAACCCGGCCAGCAAGTTCTCTTAGAATAGGCTGCATCATTTGGCATGGACCGCACCAGGTTGCAAAAAAATCAACTAAAACAGGTATATCACCTTTTATGATTTCATGAAACGATTTTTTATCTTCCATATTTTCAGGATCCTCGTGTTTAAAGTTGGACCATTATTTACTTAACTTCTTCATAATCCACATCTTTTGTTTTTGAATTATGTTTTTGCTTCGATGTGACCGCGCAACCGCTTGCACCGCAACAACCTGTGTTTGTAAAAGCCTGGAACAAAAGAATTGTTGCCAAAATTCCTGACAAAACATCCGGCCTTTGAATGGCATGCCAAACAATCAATAATCCCAAACCCAGCCTGATCCACCGCGTAAAATGCCAATCCGTCAACAGCATATCTTTAACATACTGAATGGAACTTATTCTAAAATTTACACCACTTTGTTCGTTCATATTATACATATCTCCGTAATTTGAAATATTCCTTGCTGTTTGTCATTCACTTCTTTCAATAATCTTAAAGAATATCTACACTGGCCAATCGTCTACGCCGCTTTTTAGGTTATATACTTTGAAACCTTCTTTTGACATCATGTTACAGGCCTGCCCGCTGCGATTTCCACTGCGGCAGAAAAGAAAATATTCTATGTCTTTATCAAGCTTGCTGATTGCCGATTTAAAAGAGGGCGACATCATGTCCATATTTTTTGCTCCTTTTATTGTTCCTGATGCAAATTCACCTGGTGTTCGCACGTCTAGAAGAACAGCTTTTTTAACATTTTGGAATTGTTCTTTGAATTGCCTGCCATTAAGATTTTTGTAGGCCCTCGTATCTGAGGAGAATAAGTTAAACATATTTTCTATTTTTTTAATTTCTATTACAACCCCTTGTAAAAGAGAATACTACCATCTCTACTGCATTATGATACAAAGTTCGGTATTGGAGATTTCATTTTCAGTGACAATGATCACATAGCTAAAATGATGTTGAATGCATCTACCTCCCAGCCATGCGTCGCTGTAAAAATGACGTTACGACCTTCTGCCGGCAATAATAATTTACCCGGCTTGAGCTTTAAAAGCTGTTCTTTAAAAATTCATTGGGATTCTCACCATAGACAGTTTTATTTTCGCTGTAACGGTCGTTCCACAAATTTGAAGTCATAGTCCCGACTTTAAATTAGTGTTTAAAGAGTTTCAACAAAAAAGTACTTATAAAACCCATACAGGCCAAGGATTAATAATGCTGACCCAGGTATCATCCTGATGATTCTGTTGTTTTGAAAAGGCGTGGACACCTTTTGAGCCATCAGGGCGAGAATGGTTAATAATAACATCACACCCACAGAAGTGCCGAAAACATAACTATGAAGTCGTTGGGGGGTGCTAAGATCTATCCAGCCTTCGACTTTTAAATAGGCTGTTACAGCAATCCAAAAAGGGATAGCCTGGGGATTAAGAATGCTGAGTATCAGACCTCTTCTGAAACCGCTTGCCTGAAATTTAACAGAAAAAGCAGAAGGTTTTCGCGAGGCCCATAAATTAAATGCTCCAATCGCTGTCATAACCGATGCCCCCGTCAGCTGAAAGTTTTCAAGTACGATGGGCGAAGAAGTGATCCAGTCTTCAAATACCACTGCAATCCAGGCATACGGATATTCAATGATTGAAACAGCCAGTGCAAACCTGATCGCAATTTTTATTTTGTTCTCAAGACCCAGTTGCAATACAAGAATATTCAGCGTTCCGGGAGGAATTGAACCAACAAAACTGAATATTAACCCTATTATAAAAACCTGAAGTATCACTCAGCAGTTTCCTCTTGAATAAATCATTGATCTTTTCTTTAAAGTTGAATTATCTGAATTCATATCCAACTCCGCTTAGTTGTGTTAAAAGACCTGATGGAGCATCCGTTGCGGTTGCACGGCCTTCAAGCTCAGGAGCAATAGGGGAGTGCTTAGCCAGATATTCTTCAATCAACCTATGCAGGGTAGTTCCTAATAATTTGGGGGCTTTAACATTCTCAACCCGGCAGATGGTGGTGTCCGGATCGCCATCGCGCTCGCAGGCTACAAACGTATAAATTTTGTTCATATTGAGGGGTTTGCCTTTCATCTTGATCCAATTTATTCTCTCCCCTTTTTCGTTATTGATGGTAAAATTTACTTCCATACCCTGGAATCTCACTACCCAACCACCAAAACGTTTTGCGGGATCTTTGGCAAAAGCATTATGAAGCTCTGCCTCCATCCAATCCCATAGCTGTTTACCGGTAATGGTTCCTTGTTTCGCTTCACTGTCTTCAGGGATCATATTCCATAGATAATCAACGGTTATTTCAGCTAAACCTGTTTTTGGGTCGGGAACAAGGGGGGGGCAGAAACGGAAACCATTGCTCAAAGCGATATCCGGATTAAATTTCCACATGATGGCATCGGTAATGAAATTATCCATCGGCGTTTCAATAACGTAGTATCGAACCAAAGGAACTTTCGTTGTACCGATAACCCGATCAATCTGGTTTTTATAAGGTTCCCGTGCCTGTTTTACCAAT